>JAGXNZ010000232.1 GCA_019894655.1 Promethearchaeota archaeon
GGAGACCTCCACGGGGATTTAATAAGTTTAATGAGAATGATGGAAATAATCAGACTAGAGAACCCAAAATATGTTATTTTTTTAGGTGATATCGTTGATCGCGGTTTATATCAATTAGAGTGTTTAATTTTAGTCTTAGCATTAAAAATTAAAGATTCTAATAAATATTTTCTTCTAAAGGGGAACCACGAAACTTTAGAAGTCAATCAGAGATATGGATTTTTTCAAGATTTTTTGAATCGATTTAAGGACCCTAAGAAATTTACCCAAGTTTTAGCCATATACAACGCGCTTCCTTATTGTGCTTTAGTAAATGAATCCATATTATGTCTTCATGGAGGTATTCCAGAGGATTTTAATGTTATTAATAGATTAAGGGGTATTAAAACAACTGAAACTAGCTTAATTTATGAAAACACAGCTAAAAACCTGTTACAAATTATGTGGAACGATCCAAAAACAAATCTAAAAGGCTTTACTGAAAGCTATAGAGGAATAGATATAAAATTCTTTGGAGAAGATGTATTTACAGATTTTATGCGAGAATACAAATTGGATTACTTAATAAGGGCTCATGAAATGTTCCCTGAAGGTTATAAGTGGTTTTTTAACGAAAGATTATTGTCAATTTTTTCTTCTGCTAATTATCGAGGTACGTTAACCCCCAATCCCGCATCATACGCAATTATTAGAAATAAAACAGTGATACCTAAGATTATTTCTTAATTATGTGAATAGATCGGGAAAATTCCTAATGAAATTAGAATCTGAAATGTAGCTAATTTTAAAATTTTGCTCTCAATTTACATAATTTGAGAAGCATCTGGTTTTATAAACAGCAAATTATTACCGCGTATAAAGATTTCGTTGTATTTCGCCACAGGGCTCCCATCCATGATTTCAGTTGCGTTCTCTAAAATCAAATTCATGTACGCATCAATTTCTTTTAATAACCCCTTATATTCCGTACCATCTTTCAATCTGAGCAAGATTTGGCTGTTTTGAGCGGCTTGTAATATATTTAAAGGGTTCCTATTTCTATTATTCTGACTTGACATTCTTTATCACATATCAAAAAACAATTATATTATAATTATAATATGATGATTTAAAGAAAAACTTTTTTCAATTAAAACCTTTCTAAGAATATTGAAACCTCCAAATAAAGATTCAGATAAAAAAAAAAATATTGTCGCTAGATATGATTCAACCGCAAGCTTCTACGATGATAGATATAAGAATATCCAGAATTTGAAATTCAAACTACTTTTAAGTGATTTTAAATTTGATAATAAAATCATATTGGATGCAGGTTGTGGGACAGGACTTCTTTTTGAATTTTTTCTTAAATCTAGTCAGCAAAAAAATAATAGGAAGCTAAAATATATTGGTTTAGATATTTCCCGGAAAATGTTGAAACAATTCTTATACAAGATAAATAAGGTAAAAAGTATAAAATATGCAAATTTAATTTTAGGGGATATAGAAAATCTACCCTTTAGGGAGGAAAAAATCCATCAAATTTTTGCTGTTACATCACTACAGAATTTATATGATATTGAGAAAGGATTGAGAGAACTGTTTCGAGTTGGTCAGCAAGGTACCTCATTAAATTTATCTATCTTAGGAAAAAATTTGAATGTAGATAATATTTATTCGTACATAAAATCAGAAATCGTAGATTTAAATTTAATAAGGTTGGAAAAAGTTGAAGATGTAATTATTCAGGGTAATCTTTTTAAAAAAAAATGAACTTATTTTTATTTTTTTTCAAATGATTGAATGATATCTAAAGGGTTGCTTTCTACATTGTATTTTTTTTTAAAGAAATTACACACATTTGTTATATCCCTTTCTAAAAGCGAATTTGCATTTGGATGATCTGAAGGAACCCATTGTAACCAATCGATAATTAAAATATTATCTTTATTATCTACTACAATATTGAACTCTCCAAGATCCCCGTGTATCATTTTTGCTTTTTGATAAATAACTTTAACTTGTTTGATAATTTTATTAAATAATTTGATTGGGTTATTTATATTGCTATGATAGGCTAATTCTTTTCCTCTTAAGTAAGACATAACAATTATGTGTCTATTATACCCAATTGGTTTAGGAGTATTTAATTTAAGTTCATAAATCGTACCTAATGCATCAAATTCTTTTTTTGCAGCAAGTCTATTTATATACAACCAAGATGCGTGTTTTCGATTTCCAAGAAAACTCCTTAGCCTTTTGATGTTTTTAAAGCTTGTTCTCCCAATTCGATAAATTTTTAATGCGAAAATATTCTCATTATCATCCATACACCCATATACATCTGATTCTTTTCCTTTACCAATCAATGGTCCTAACTGCCCTATTAACTTTTTTTCTACTAAAGTATGAAGAGCTAAGATATCATAACCAATGGAATTGAGAGTGTATGCTACTTCACTTTTAGATGAATCTCTTATTATTAGATCTAATTTATGAACCCTTTTTAGGCGATATAAAGTCTCTTCTATAGGATACCTTGAATAGAATCTGATGTTATTTACCGCAACATATTCGGACCTTATCATTCCTCTTTCAATTGCCATTAAAATTCTTAAGTCTTCTTTTTCCAGATCGGGAAGATTTTTCGCTGCTTCTGCCATTTTATTTAGTACTTTATTTTAGCATTAGTTTAAGATCATAAACTAAAGAATAAATTTTCGATAAACTTTGATGAAATTGATAAGTTCTACAAGATGTGGTATTTCATAAATAGCGATTCCAAAAACGATGAGTACCAGAAATAATTGTATATCGCTTTGTTTAATATAGTAGATTGAAGCTGTCGAACCATCTTGAAAAAAAAACAAATATATTCCTTGTTGGAGATAAATTGCAATCCCACTAGAAACTATAAGTCCTATTATTGAATAAGTAATTATTTTGTTTTCGATTTCGATGATACCTATAGTTAGGATAACCGAAAAGGATATAATTGTAAGGAAAATAAAAAATATGGAAATTGATAGCCAACTATCGTAAAGTTCTGAATTCACTTCGTAATTAACTCCAGCTTTTCTCCAAGCTAACGAAGTACTTAAATTTAAAAATGAAATTAATGGAAAAATTAACGCAGACAGTAAAAAAATAAAATAAAGTCTTAAAGTAATAAATCTCGAAAACTTATCATATTCCTTTTTATCTTCACGCTTTATTTCGCCCAACATCTCATCTAATCTAATCTGAACATAATCTGGAACTTTTTTATTCAATATAGAGATTTGAAAATTAATATTGGAGTAAATGGAAATTAGATTTTTTAATAATTCGTTTCCTTTTTTTAATCTTTCTTGAGAGCTTTTTGGTCCGTTCCATACATAAATAATATTGCGTTCCTCGTCCACAAGTGCGCAAAGATCGTGGTATAGTAAACTTGATTGCTCTTCAATCCAATTTTTATTAGCATCGTTGAAAATATATGTTTTTAGCATAGAGATTCAAATATTTTTAACTCTGGGTAATTTATATCTTTTTCTATATGAATTCATCAGATTAAAGGAGCAGAAAATAATAACTAATAAAAATTAAATTATCTATTCATGTGAGATGTGAACGAGGTAAATTTATTCGTTTTCTATTCTTTTTTGAATCTGTTTCCATTGATCCTCAATATAGCTCTGATGCCTCTTAATATCTTCCTCAGATATGCTTCTGAACCTTTTTTGAGTATTTAAATACTCTATGATAGGTTTCCGTTTTTTAGAATCTAAATATTTGTTGCTATCTTTTGATAATACAAATTTACCGTCAATCACTTCATAGAGGGGCCAAAAACCGGTTTGAACTGCTAATCTTCCAATCTCTATTGAATCTTTGGGATTATATCCCCAACCTGGTGGGCATGGAGCAAGAATATGAATATATTTTGGGCCTTTAATTTTCATAGCGTTTTTAAATTTTTCATATAAATCAAGAGGGTAGGAAGAAATCGCTGTTGCAACATAAGGAATACCGTGAGCTTCTAGAATTTTAGGCATATTTTTCTTATATCCCCTTTTACCATTAGGGGTAGTAGTACTATAAGCACCAAGTGGCGTACTTCCGCTTCTTTGGACTCCAGTGTTCATATAAGCCTCATTATCGTAACAAGCGTAAATGAAATTAGTACCTCTTTCAACAGCTCCACTTAAGCTCTGAATTCCAATATCTACGGTACCACCATCTCCTGCAAACGCAACCACATTAACATCGTCAGCTAATCCTTTGTCTTCAAGTGAAGCAACGATTCCCGACGCTGAAGCACCTGTAGTAGCAAATGGGGTGTGAAGTACTGAAACTTTGGTGGTACAAAACCCTTGCATTCCGTGTAGAACAGTTAAGCACGATGCAGGAACAGTAATTATCGTCTTTGGTCCTAAAGCTTTTAGAGCTATTCTATATATCAATGCCATTGAGCATCCCGCGCACGCTCTAGTACCCGGATATATAAACTCCTCGTCAGGAATTTCCATTAGTTTAACCATTTTTTTTTCCTCCTTTAAAATAATCTTTTTCGTCATAGTCACCAAGTTTTTCTAATTGTAAACCGATAAAATCGGTTGTATGAGATATAATTCCTTTTTCTGATTCCTCAATTGCTTTAGTCACTCCTTGGATTATATGCTGATCAGTGACATCTCTACCACCTAATCCTACTATAAAACCTTTAATAAACGGGCTTCGCTTTAAACCGTATAGAGCTGCCTTTAATTCGTACGATAAAACACCTTCAAAGCCGTAACCAATATTCCTATCAAAAACTACTACGAGTTTAATATCTTTAAACAACTTTCTCAATTGCAAAATGGGAAACGGTCTGAATAATTTTAAACTAACTAAACCAACTTTTAATCCGTCTTTACGAAGTTTACTAATAATATTTCGGGCTTGAGAAGCAACTGACCCCATCGAGAATATTAGGAGCTCAGCGTCATCAGTTAAATAGGTTTTGTAAAGTCCATTTCCATAGGATCGTCCAAATTTTTCTGAAAATTCATCGTGAACGTTCATTATGACTTCAATTGAATTTTCAAGAGCTTTCTGCATTGCGTATCTATATTCAAAATATCCCGGGACAGTACCTTCATTTCCTCTATCTCTTATATGAGGCGTAGTTACTGGATCAATCCCTTTCACTACAGAAACATCAGAAAGATTTATGTGGTGTTTTAGTGAAGGTAAAAATTCGTCAATTTCGTCTTGTTTTTCTATAGAAACAGGCATCATTGTATGAGACAAGATATAACCATCATACGCGACTACCATTGGGAGAAAAACCCGAGGATCTTCTGCTATTTTAAACGCTTGTATGTTGATGTCGTTAATTTCTTGATTATCCATACAAAACATCTGAATCCAGCCTACATCTCGCATTGTAATAAAGTCTTGGTGATCTGTCCAAACAGACCATGGCGCACCAGTAGCTCTGGTTGCTAAATTTATTATAATA
>JAGXNZ010000233.1 GCA_019894655.1 Promethearchaeota archaeon
ATCGACTAGCTCTCCTTCGGTTAATATGTCTCTGGCCTTAATTTCTTTTCCTAGTAAATTTAGAGCATAGACAAATTCATCTTTTGAACTTCCAATGGAATTTAATTTGATTTCGATAAGATCTGGCTTTTTCCTTGGTAAAGATGTAAGATGGGGTTGAGTTTGAAAAATTCCTCTAATTTGACTATTAAAATTAAGGGAGTTCAATAGTTTTTCTTTTTTCCCTTTAAAATCATTTTGTTCTTTAATTGGGAGGGTAATCTTTCGACTAAGATAATCATTCAATTCGGGTGAAAAGATATCTCCTACGATATATTTACCATATTCGTCTTCATTATACACCCTTATGCCAATCAAAATCAAAGGTGGTATCTCAACAACTGTAACAGGTTTCATTAATTCTTTTCCAAAATAGGGGCTGTTTTTCTGATCTTCTATATAAGTAATATGTGTCATACCTGCTTTGAAACCAGCATATCCTAAAAATGTAATATTATCAGATGCATCTAACCAGTGTCTTACTCGACCTTTACTTTGTGCTGCTCTTTTTCTTGGAAGAAACGCTAATGAGCCATGCCTTGGTGCGTGTTTTTTACGGTGTCCCATGAATAATCACTTTAAAGATAAAATGTTAAATTTATCGCAATAAAAAAAGTTTTTCATTCAAAAATAACATTTATTTCCCTTAGAATAATAAAAATGGACTTTTTAAACATTAAATTAAAAAAATAATTAGATGACAACGAATATAGATAAATCAAGCCATTTCCAAGTAAAAGATACATTAGATGATAAAGAAGAGAAGACATTAATAATAAATTGTTCAATTTGTTCAAACTTAGAAGAAGGGAGAAATTTCAAAAGTGAATGTATTAACTGCGTACTCAAAAATCTCTATTTAAACAAAAGTAGCATAAAAAAAACCACTTCAGTAAAAAGAAGCGAAAATATTATTGAATATAGCCAAATTTCATCCATTTTAGGCTTTTTTAATAAAACTAGTTCTATTAGAAAGATTTGGAAGAAAATTGATAATATTGGGAAAATAAAATGTAAGTATCAAGAATTTGATTGTAGGATAGAAACTTTATTCAATTCTCCTTTTTCTACTGATACTAATCCTATTTATGCACCAATTTCGATTTTTAATTATATTCTTGATAAAATAAATGAATTTAAAGGAGTAGAAGTCATCAATTTTGATTGTCAAAAATGTGTTAAAAAGGTTTTAACACTTTTAGAAAACATATTAGACATATTAAATAAATTAGATATCATTCACAAATACAAAAAATTTTCAACAAAATACAAGAGTATCGATTCTATTATGAATTTTTATAATCATATCATATTTGAGACCCCACTCACTCCAATAACCAAAGAATTCACTAAAAATTCTTTTATTACATCAGGAAGCGATGTGATTGAAACTTATAGCATTGGAACCAACAAAATTTTCCAAATATTAATTTTTGATGTAATTAACGAATACGAGAAACATTACGTTGTTAAATTTTCATTTCAATCTTCTGGAGAAGAAGATTTCTTTAAAAAAATTGTAAAAGACGCGAAAAACAACTTAAAACTTCTTGACTCTGAAAAGATTATTCCCCTAGAGGAATTAATAAGCTTATATCAGATGAGTGCTAAACGCTATTTAGTTTCTAAATACAAACTTCCTGAAAACGAAATAGAAAGCATATCATTTGTTTCTGCATTGCATAAATTAAAAATAGAAAAGATTTTTCCTCTATTGATAGACGATCAAATTGAAGAAATTTTTTTAGATTCTCCAAAGGAAAAGGTTTATATTAACCACCAGAAATTTGGGCGCTGTAGAACTGATATAAAATTTGATATAAAGGATATTGAGAGATTAAAAACATTTCTAAGATTATACAGCGGAAGAAGACTTGATTTTTCAAATCCGAGCATCAAAGTTGTTATTAAAAACAAATATTTCTATTGTAGATTTGCTATCGATGTGGGGCCAGTTCAATTATATAATTTCGCATTAGATATAAGAAAATTGAACAAAAATATATATACTATTCAAGATTTACTGAAAAATGGCACTCTCAACCCCAAGATTTCTGCTTTTTTATATTTTTTGATTTTAAGAAGGGTTAACATAACGGTTACTGGCGAAACAGATACCGGAAAAACAACTTTAATTAATGCATTAGATCTACTAACACCAAAGGAATATCGAAAAATATACGTAGAAAACATAATTGAATCGTTAAATCAATCACAGTATCAAAAACATCAATTAAAATACCAGGTGGATTCTCTTGAAGAACAACCAACGCGTCAATCATCAAAGCAAAATCAAATTAAAAACTTGCTCCATCGTACTCCTGACATTATTTACTTAGGTGAAATTTTAACTAAAGAAGAAGCTGAAGCACTTTTTCACTGTTTAGCTGCGGGTTTAAAAGGATTTCAAACAATTCATTCTAACAATATTGATTCATTTCTGAATAGAATTATTCATCACTTTAAAATTCACATCTCATGTTTAAGTGATTTAGGACTATTAATTTTAATGAAGAAGAATAAACAAAGAAGAATGATAGTATCGATAGTAGAGATGAAGAATAATATAATTGAAGCTAATCAAATTTATAACGCTCTTTTTAAGTTCGAACCGCATTTAAAAAATTGGAGTGCTTTTAAATCTTTATATGAATCAAATTTAGTGGAAAAAATACGAAAATATGAGGAACTTTCTCGAGATAAATTCCAAACATTGTATGAACTTTATCAAGATGTCTTTAAAACTCTTCAACAACTCGAAAAATTAGACATATATAAGTTAATCGAATTATTTGATCAACTATCGTTTTATTCTTTAAAAAATATTGAGACTCTTTGCGTGTTTTGGGAAAATTGGAAAAACTCATGGAGTTTAAATTCATAAATAACTACTATGATATATGACAAATCTGTTAGAAAAAGCTTTATTGACAGGTTTTGGATTATTTGTTCTTACAATTTTCATCTCACTAATTAATCCATTTATAATTAGTATTTTTGAATTTAATAGCACGATTAAAAATGATGTAGAGAATTACAATGACTTCTTTAATGAAGTAGATTCTGCAATTCTATTTGTCATTGATAATCCTGATTTAATTTATTTAAATGAAATTAAATACCCAAGAAATCTAAATATAACTCTGACTCAAGACTACCTTAAATATAACTTTTTAATAGAAAAAGAAATACAATCCAAAATCTATGAATATGTGAAACCTTTCATAAGTCGTACATATATTAACCTCTCCGCCTCGCGATACATATTAAATATTTCATGTCATTATAATTTTATTGATATTCAATTCATTTAATTGAGAGCTATAGTTAAAATATGAATCTTACTAATAGCATGATAATTTTATGCCAAAAACTTCACCCGTATAATATCCCGAGATTCAGATTTAGAAAATTAGATACCAGATACAAAATAACGTATGGAAAGGAATACAATCTCCATGAGAATGATATTAATAAAGCTAGCTTTATAATATTTTTAATTTCGTTCATTACGTTATTTGTTACTTCCTATTTTCTTTCGATATTCAATCTTGTACAAATCATTTCTTATTCCCTAATAATATCCATGTTTCTATCTTACAGCTTTAATAAAAAGTTTTATAAAGGTGTCTTAAAGAAGGAGAATCAATTGAATGCCTTCGTTTATGTTATTAGAATTTATTTTTCACTTATACAAAAATCCGTTGGAAACAGTGCTGATTTGACTATTAATTTTATTAGACTAATCTCAGACTACAACCTTCCAATTAAGAAAGACTTCAGGAAAATATTAAACAAGATTCAATTAGGTCAAAATCCCGAGATGTTACTAGCGAAAGTTATCACTCCTTCAATGGATTTTAATTCCTATTTAAAAGAATTACTAATATCTAATTTTACTTATAATGAAACCCTCACCGAAAATTCATTAGAAAAAAAGTTTCGGCAATATTTAAGAGAAATTGAATCAAAATTAAGTGTCTTCTTTTTTATTGGATTATTTTTCCCTTTGGGGATGTGTTTTTTAATTTTATTCCAAAGAATAAATTTTTTTTTATTAGTTATAATCTTACCACTTTTTTTCATATCAATTAAAACATTAAGCAAGAAATTTCTACGAAATGATTCGTTTTTGCTCGGAATGCTAAATAATTATTCGAAAGTGGAAAAAACTAAATTTCGCGAATTCATCTACTTTTTGAAAGGTTTTACATTAAATTTACAAAAAAACTCTTCACCGGAAATTGCATTTATAAATTCATATTCACAAAATAAAAACCAAATCGTATTTATGCATGCCCCAATTAAGTCTCAAATCACTAATCTTATAAATTTATCGTGTTCTTTTGAGGAAATACTGGAGAACTTACGAATTGATACAAATTCAATACGTTTTAAAATAATACTAGATGTAATTGGAAAGTTAGTTAGTAAAAACGCATATATTTCTCATAAGAAGATTAACGAGTTATTACATGAAATTTCAAATCATCAAAAACTAGAAAGCAAGTTAGAAATAATAATTAGAGGCGAAAGGTTTCGGGTATTATTCTTTTTATTCTTACTACCAATCATAATTGGAGGAATTGGGGGTTTGTTTCCACTGTTTAATATTATGATTAACAACCTATCCTTCTCTGGCATTGTTTACCGATATTCTTTATTAGAATTGTTCTTTAGTTATGATTTCGTTGTAATTTTTGTTGCGCTATGGTTTTGTGTCTATATATCCTCTCACTATTTCCTGGAAATTATTTCTTACGAAAGAAAGAGTGTTCTAATTATTACTTCCTGCCTTATTTATATGTTTGCATTTTTCTCAAGTTTTTTTACTATTCTCAATTATTTTTAAGAAGAATTTCGTAAATATTAACTAAAAAAAATGACATAAAATAATTCAGCTATTAAAAAAACTCCAATAAATATAGCAAAGAATTTTGAGTAAGAAACTATCGTTTTAAATAATAATATATCAACGCTACTATTATACATAAAAATTTCTATTTCATTTAGAATTTGGAGAAAAGGTATTAAAAATATTAAGAATACTATAAGAGAGACAAATACAGTTGTTAGTTCGGTGGATATTATGGAATATATAAAAATGAATATGAAAAGCGATACTAATAAAAAGAATTGCAATAGAATTAAAGTAAAATTCGTCATAATCCATCTTATTTAACAAAAAAACTATTTAAAATTCTAAGATTATTGTAAATGATTATGTGATATTGAAATTTAAAAACTAAGTATTTATAATTGACAAGAATTAAGTCTATTTCGTATAATGATTTCGAATGTTAAATATTTTGAAAAACAGATTGACCTAGAAAATATTATATAAAAAAATGATTTGATTATAATTATGAGAAATTTAAAATTGAAGGGATTAAAATATGATAAAGGGAAATACGATTTATATGATGAAAGATTTGTGTTTTTTCCCCCACAAATAATTGATATACTGTCATCGATATATGGAGAGGGAGTAAAGTCCTTACTAGTTTGGTTAGGTAAAAAAGTTGGTTGGGCGTTAATTCAGGATTGGGATGAACATTTAAAATCAAAAACCTTAGGTGATTTAGTTAATCAATTTTGCAATATAATAAGCAATCATGGATGGGGAATATTTAATCCAAAACAAATTTCAGACAACTTAATAGTAATTGAGCTTCAACACAATATCTCAAACAATTTAAATATCAAATCAAAGTATACATGTTATTATATTACTGGATTATTAGCTGGTTTTGGAGAATACGCACTATATAAAGTAAATGTTATAGAAAATAATTGTAGTATTGAGGATCAAGATTTAAATTCATGCGAATTTAGAATCGAGAAAAATTTTTAAAGAATTAAATCACCAGGGATCCCATTCTTCAGGATTCAGTTCTTTAACCTCGTTATTTTTAAGATATTTCTCTGAAATTTGAGGTTCTATTTTTACATAAACATTTTCTTCTTCCGTTATCTTTTTGTATGATTCAATATCTTCACGAATTAAATCATCAGTTAACAATATTTTATCTTCACCTATTACTACATCTTTAAAAGCAGAAATTAAGGATAAAAAATTAAAAAACTCTTCCTTTTTCATTTCCACATTTATAAAATCACCGTTTTTTAACAATCTAAGTTTTATTAGGCGAACTTCACCACTTATTTCTACTGAGGTCAATTCAATATTTTCATTTTTATTTTTTAACTGAATTTTCCATGAAGTTTCTCTTGTTTTTTCGATTTCCATTAATTTAGCTCCACTCTTAAGATAATTAAATATCAATATTTTAATAAAAATTAACCAATTTAAAATTATCCTAATACAAGTATCGAAGATTTTAATCAAAAAGTTTTAAAAAAAAAAGAGGTTCCTATTACTTACTTTTTATTAGAAAAGATAATTAATCATCAAAAAATCATAGGAAATGAAGATTAATACTGCAATTGGAGGTCTAATTTGCGCAAGAAATTGAAATTTCTCTCTTTCTTCATTATAAACCAAAGTAAGTGTTTTCATCTGGAGCTTAGTATCTGAATATTCATTTATTTGCGAGAAATCTAAAAATCTATAAAATAGCTTCAAAAACGCTGCTTGTGGATATGAAATTTGTTCAATTAATGCATACCACATATTGTTAGAATGAGATTTTGTTAAAAAACGATTGAAAAGGTAATTGCATGATATTAATATTAAAAATAAGATGAAAAGGTATAGAAAAAAAGAGAAAAACAAATTGAAATTAAAACCAAGAATTGGAAAAGCAAAAAACAAAAAGGTAATTAACTTACCGTCGCTTCCACCTATTAATTTTAAACAGAATAACGAAAAGGAAAAAGTAAATGCTAATAAAATGATTATAGATTTATAGATAGCAAAAATCATCAGGTTAGTGTAAAAGTTTTGAGCTTCAATAAGTGTTAAAACGAAACCAACAACAAAAAAAACTCCAAAGCTTCTGTTTGGTATTTTTCTAAAACAGATATCTCTATACATACAATATAATAAAACCATATTTGAAAAATAAAAAAAGAACTCCCCAATGTCTGGAGTCAATCCTTATATATCGCCTTCCCATATTTGTATAAATGTTTTTAAACTCTTAGCCCTAATGTTTTCAAATTTGTATCTATATATTTTAATTCGCCCAAATATTTTCTCCTGAATTAATTTAGAGGAGTTTAAATAATCTAAGTGACTTTTAACGTTCGCGTGATTAAGCTTAGTAATCTTTATGATCTGAGATATTGACAATTCTTGATTTAATGCTAGTGCTTTTAAGATTTTAATTCTTGCCCGTGACCCTAATAAATTTTCGATTTTAAAGTTCTCTTCTACTTCTTTTACTATCAAATTTTGATACCTTTAGTTTCTATAATTTCTAATATAAATTCTTTGTACTTTGAAATGGGAATATCTTGAATAGATATTTGAGCTTTTCGACCTTTAATGGATTCACTGACGATCTCCATAGTAATTAAATATTCTTTTTTAAACTCTTGGAGGTAATTCCATAGTTGTGAATGAGACCGTGGTTTCATTCCTAAGCTTTCACATAATATTAAATACAATTCAGTGATTTCGTGAACAGAAGTATGAATTCCTCCACATTTATCTAAAGAATTTATAACAGCTAATAAAAAAATGATTTTTTGAGTAGACATATATTTTAATATATCTATAGTTGAAAAAGGAACTATGTCTTGATTTGCAAGACGGATCGCCTCTATAGTAATGTATTTTAAATTCTGATTTTCTGCGATCTTAGTTGATTTCCAAAGTAAGTTTAATCCATACCTTATATCTCCACTCTGATAAACTAAATCAACAATCATATGGATTAAATTATCTGAAATAACATTATTTTTTAAACTAATTTCAGTTCTATACTTCAATATATCAAAGAGCTGTTCTTTAGTATAATTTTTGAAATATATTATATTTCTCTGCAATGTGCTCATAGTACTTGTATCCAGCCCACTTAAACAAGATATATCTCTTGCAATTCCAAGAATAGAAATATGTTGACGAGTATTGAACGAGTCATCGTTAATTCTCGTAAGTGAATAAATTAAGTCACCATCCTTGCCAATTAAATAACTTAATTCATCCAAAACAATTAATAAATGAAGATTTTGATCTTTAATAATATCAACAATAATTTCAAGTAAATCTTGTGGAGAGTATCCTCTTTTCGGAAAATTATTATTGAGTGTACGTACTATTTTGATTAACACTTTATAGCTAGTTCTTTCTTTCCGACAATTAATATGGACATGTCTAATATTTGCCGATCTTTTTTGAGCTGCGTTTACTAACATTTCTCCAAAGAGTTTAATTGTAGCTGTTTTTCCAATTCCAGTTTTCCCAATTATTAGAAGTTTTCGTGAAATTGAATTTGGATTTGTTATGAGTACCAAAAATAGTTGAGATAGTAGTGACAACTCTTTTTCTCGATGTGGTAGCCTTTTAGGAATAAAATCGTTATCGAGTTTGCTTTCTTTTTTGAACAACGATGGTTTTTTTAATAAATCTTCAAAGAAATCTATTGTCATAGAGGACATCTGATAAAATGATATTAGAAGTTAGAAAATCATAATATATAATGAAATACAGAGTCCTAATTTTTTATTATTATAATGAATTGTTAACCATTTTAGTTCTCAAGTTCCTCTCTGGAGAGTATGCAATAGTTCGTGATATTAATAAGTATCGCCACTTTGCTTAAATTAACAACACAATTCTTTTTTGTCGGATGAAATGTTGCATCATTGTAATTATATTGTAAAAGCTAGTTCTATAATTCCCTATTCGATTTTAGATTTAAAATTTGAATGTGATTTCTCTAATCAATTTAAAACCCGCCTTTTTGTACTTATATACTTTTAAACCAATTGAAGTAAGAAGAGATGTTAAAATTGAAAGGAGACAAATGTTAACATAAGAGAATGAGCTATAATTGTTGGGATACTGAAGATTTTGAATTTGAAAGGATAGAGACATCGTTCTATTCTCTAAGTAGCTAGTTCCATTAAATATAACATTAACATCAACATAAAATATCTTGTTACCCTCTTTATTGTTGAAAATAGATGGTAAAATATTGATATTAACAAATCCCGTTTGATTCGTCTTTAACATCTCCTCGTATTTGAGAGTTGAATTACTATAAACAATAATTTTTAAATCCTCATTCTCAAGCGGTTTTGTACTTGTTGTAAAATAGTAGTAAAAGAGTTGAATTTTAATCGAGCTACCTTCTTCTGTATTATTTACAAAATTAGTAATTTCTACATAAACAGGTATTCTTTTTACATATAATTCGTACGAGAATGTTACATCCAAATAGTGCGAGCTGTTCTTAATAATAAATAATATGTCATTTCTTCCCAAGCCTAAATGACTAACCGTAGAAATGTTGAATGAAAGTAATCCATCTTCATCTGTTGTGAAATTAGCTTGATAGATAATCTCACCATTATTCCTTGTTAAACATTGCAGAGTTTCATTAACTAAATAAAAACTCTTATTTCCACTATAGAATTTTGCATTAAATAAATTAGATTCTCCATATACCAAATTACTTTTAAAATTGTTTAATTCACATTCTACTTCTCGTTTAATAATATTAATTGGTATAATTTCTTTATATGTTGCTACAACATCATGGGAATTGAAATTTTCGTAGTAATTAAACAGTTTTATGTAAATTCTACTAGAATAATTTGCAAATGTTAAGTTTAAGAATTGAATATTAATTGTCCAATTGTTCTGTGAAATACCGATAGTGTAATAATTGGAAGAATTCCAAAGGATTTTATCAAAAATATTAGTAACTTGAATTTGAACATAGGAAACCTCGAACCCTGAGTCGTAATATAGCTCCCATGATCCATTTAGATAAATATTCTCATTATTATAATATGTATTTTTATCGGTTACCAGCGAAGTATTACCACATGAAAATCCCAATGCCGATTTGGATATAAGCATTATTCCTAATAAAAAATATAGGAATAGAAATGCTCTACTTTTTTTATTCACATCAATTTTAATTATTAAAATATAAAAACTCAGATAATTCCAAAAAACATTTATTTTGTCAAAGATTTAAATTCAAAACTTAGAAATTTGTTATTGTTGAATGAAAGTGGGAAAAGTTAGAACCCTTTTGATAAAAAAAGTCTCAAAAGAATTAATAAGCAAATATCCAAATGTATTCACCACAGATTTTGAAAGAAACAAGATGTTATTAGACAAGTATTCTAAATGGGATTCTAAACATCTTAGAAATCGAATTTCAGGATATGTAGTTAACTTAATGAAGATAAAAGTTAGAGAACAATCCTAAAAATTGAATTTATAAAACTAATATAAAGAAAAAATCAAGTGGTCCTTATTAAAGAAGACGCAAGAGTTATGGCAGATCTTTTAAAATCTGGTCATAAAATGCTAAGTTTATCTTGTCCTATTTGTAATAATCCAATTTTTCAAAATAAAAGTGGAACTACTTTTTGTGCAATTTGTAATAGGGAAGTATTACAAGTTGATAAAGACTGTAATAAGAATGATGAAGATATTAAACCAACCGTCAATAATCCCATCGAAATTACAAATTTAAATAGTAACCTAAATTCTGTTCTAACTGAAAAGATAAATTGGATTGTTCATAGACTAAAAAATGAAACTCAAATACACATTATTAATGAATATTTAGAGCTTTTACATAATATTTTGAATCTTCTTGGAAAACTTAAGAGCTTCAAGTTGTCATAGAGCCATAGATATAAAAAATCTCACATCAGTGCTTCTGCCGGGATTTGAACCCGGGTCACGAGGGTGAGAGCCTCGCATGCCAAACCCTTTCTTTCTTAAGAAAGATTGGCCGGACTACACTACAGAAGCAGATCAATTATTAAAATTTATTATTTTATTAAACCTTAAATTAATTTTAAACTTAATTAAAAAAAAAAATTATAATGAATAACGAGAACATAATCCAGTCCCAATATATAACATTATCGCGCTCGACACAAGTCAAACGAAATTAGCATTCCTATAGTATGAAAATTGGTTTAAGTAAATTAACGTAATGGTCTCTAATAGAATATTCAGCTATGTTCGTTGCTAAAGAAATTAATTTTTGAGTTAAGACGGTTTTTTGATTGAATTCCTTCGATAGCAATTTATCTGCTAGATAAATAATAGCTCCAGTTAAAATAAAAGGATTTCGTCCGCCACGATCCCATTTATTTAAACTAGCTAAAATCGATCTACATTTACTAGTTAGTTTGCACTTATAATCTTCTTTGGACCAAAGACTCCCTTTTTTTTCTAATCTCATATCTAAATCTTTTTGATTTATAATATTATCGATCAATCTATTTAAGTAATCTTCACTACTGTGAGGTATCGTATCATTATTTAAATGATTTTTATACCTTATTCCATCTCTTAAAATCAATCTCGGATTTACTCGGTGCCCAAAATTTTGAAATGCATTTGAAATTTCGTTAATAGTAATTGGAGCGTTATGATACTCTTTACGAACTGAATAGAATATGCAAAAAGCAATCAAGGAGATATTATTGATAACTCTTTCTTCATTCTTAATTATTTTTTTATAATAATATGCCGCATTATTTCTAATATTTTTATTCAAGTTTAAATAGACGGAGATTTTGTTTAATATATAAAAAATCCTGTATTCTGTTTCATGGTTTTTAATTCTTAAAAATTGCGAATAGTTTTTTTTTAACCTTCTATACAGTTTTTGCTCATCGGGGGGTAATAACTTACCCGTTTTATCTTTTAAATTTATTGAATTCTCATAGTCTATAAATGTCCCCAATCCCCCAATATAATCCGTTCGTTCTCCTAAAGCAACATATTGTTTATTTAAATTACTCTTATTATTAAAGTTGTTGAAAATATATGACGAATCTTTATAAAGGTTATCTAATACTAACCCACAATCTTTACATGTTATTTCGAAAGAATTAGTTATCACTGGACCACCACATTCCGAGCATTTTTCTTCTTCTATACTTTTTTTTATATTAATTTCCATTCTATCACCTAAAAAACGAGGAATATAAAGTACTAAAGAAATCAGGCTTTTATCTCAATTTTGTAGATTGTTTGTTACTTTAAGTAGAATAATTTTTCATCGGAGTTCATAAAATTGTTTTAGAGCCAGGCTGAGAGATAATTGGGATTAAAAAAAAAAAGCAATTTTCATCCTATAATTCAAAGTACAGTTTAACGAAATAAAGATTTTTTGAATTAAAATATCAACAAAGGAAAGATTAAAATGAATCAAATTCAATTACCATATAAATGGAAAATAGATATTTCTTCATCCCATCTTGATTTATTGGAAAAACTATTAAAAAATTCAATCTAATTATTAGGGGAAAGAGGGAAATAACGTATTCTGATATTATTAACCTTATTGCAGGAGAAAATTATAGCGGAAAAGTATACAATGAAATCTTGTTTTGGTGTAACTACGATATTAGCAAAGGAATATTTTGCAATTATCTAAGAATTTTTGTTTTGAGTAATTAAAAATAGTGAAGGAAAATCTTAAATTATAGTATTTTGATCAAATTTAATTTTTAAGAAAAAAAATGCAGTAAAATTAATCTCCTATATGCTTGAGAAGTGAAAACTAAAATAAAGTTATAAATGCTTAATTATATTAATATTTAAAAATATTATTTTATAAAGACCAGAGAGATATTTCTAATAAAAAAATTTAATAAATATGTATTTATCGGTCATTAAAACAATTTTTGATTAATGAGGTTCTTTCTATGGTTCGTTGGACTGCAGATCATAATATTTACATAAAAATTCTTTACTGGGGTATGGGAGGCTCCGGAAAAACAACGATAGTAGACACATTATATCGACTTACAAAGGAACAAAAAAAAGATATTACTCCAGCAGGAAATCTAACTAAAATATCGATGGCAAGCGGGTCTACTTTATATTTTGATCGGGGAATTTTTCGATCAACTAAGCAGAACAAAGTATATTACCATGTTTATACTGTTGCTGGGCAAAGTAGATTCTCTCCATTAAGAAAAAAGATTTTCAAGGGTACTGATGGAGTAATTTTCGTGGTTGATTCGCAAACTCACTTCTTTGAAGACAATATTGAATCTTTAAAGGAATTAAAAAATGTGACAAGGGGGCAGTTAATTAAAGAAATTCCACTTATAACTATGCTAAATAAGCAAGACCTTAATGAAACTATAGGAGAAGAAGATTTTAAGCAAGTTCTCAAAGAGGAAAAGCTCTGGCATGAGCCAGATCACGAGTTATATATATGGAACCCTATAATTTATAAATCTTGTGCATTATACGAGAAGAAATTGGACATCTATAGAAGCTTCATCGAATGTGCGAGAAGAACTGGATTATATCAGATATACGGGGATGGAAAAGCACCAGTTGGGGATAATTTCAGTAGAGATATCCCAAAGTTTTAAATATTCTTAC
>JAGXNZ010000017.1 GCA_019894655.1 Promethearchaeota archaeon
CTCTTACATGGGGTTTTTGCTTATTATATGAATCTAAAAAATCAGCATCTTTAATAGATTTCCACCCTGTTATCATATCAATTTTATTAGCAGCAATAACAAATGGTACTTTCCTTTCACGTAAAATTCTAACTGATTCCCACGTAATTGGCATATTTCCTGCTGTCACATCGATAACTAATATTGCTATATCCGCAACAGCTCCCCCTCTTTTGCGTAGGTTCATAAAAGCAGCGTGTCCTGGAGTATCAATAATTAAAATTCCAGGTAATTGAATTTCTTTATCAGCAAATTCTTGCTTTGATTTCTTTAAGAATTCTTTTATATCTTCAGTGGGAAAATAAGATGCTCCAATGTGTTGCGTAATTCCAGCAGCTTCTCTTTGTTGCACAACGGTTCCTCTAATATAATCTAATAGACTTGTTTTTCCATGGTCTATATGCCCTAAAATTGCTGTAATAGGTGCTCGAATAATCTTGTCTTTGGATTCGGGTTTAGTAGTCATTTTCATTCACTTCAAAGTAATTGATTTGATTAAATCAAATTATTACTCATAATTATACAAGGCATAATATAATATAGATTTAACTAGAAACAAATAGATTTAATTGACTTATTCGTGTTTCTCTTTTGATTACAAGACTGACAGATACGCTTATCAAGGTTGTGAAAGCATACAAAGTTGTTGTAGGAGTGAAATAATAAGAACAACGAATTAAAATAAGAGGATTTAAGTAAAAGTAAAAATCATCTGTTAGCTATTTTTAGCTACATCCGGAATATTTAACAAATACTTGGATTTATTTAACACGGAATTTAAAAAAATAGGAAACATTAAATCTACTATCTTATCATGGCTAAAAAAAGAAAAAAACGCGTAAGACGCGGTCATCCAATAGCACTCCTTATTGGTCTGCACGATAACGATGTTGTATTTTGGAGAATATTCAGTGAGACTATTAGGCTACACTTCAAAATAAATCGTGGAAGGAAGAGAAGAAATCAAAATGAGAAGCAATTATTTCATTTTCATGAAGAAATGATTAATAAATTAAGGCCTATAATTAAAGAAGGTATCAGAAGTGTAATACTGCTCTCCCCACCGAAAAAAGAATATTCAGACGAGTTTCTTAATCACGTTAATAAACACCATTCATGGTTATTAAAAAAAGGGGATAAAAGTGTTGTGTTTTCTAAGATCATAGGTAATCAGGCGAAGACTCAAAAGGATGTATATTACCTAAAAACACAAGAAAATTTTAAAGATATCGTTGAGGAAACTTCAAATCAAGAGGCTTTGTTGATATTAGAAGATTTGACAGAGATAATTAACAAAAATGAAAAGTTCTCAAAGATTCTTTATACGTGGAGAGAAATTGATTATGAACTAAGACTTATTATAAAAAATCCTAATTTACCTAAACCAAATTATATTATTCTAACTGAAGAATATCTAAAAAATCCAAAAAATAGAAACAAAACGGATCGAATTTTACAAATCGCAAAAAATCTTGAAATTAAAACTAAAATCGTAAATCAAGAAACCGAGGCGGGTATTAGTGTAAAAAATTTTGGAGGATTAGTATGTTTTTTCAAATAGAGAGTAAATAAATAAATCGCCAATTTATTTAAACTCATTTATTTCGATTTTGATGAATTATTCATATATTTTGCTAAATATGTTGCTGTGTAGGATTCTTTAAAACCAATAATCGATTCAGGCTTTCCTTCAATTACAATAGAACCGCCCTCTTCTCCTCCTTCTGGTCCAAGGTCAATGATATAATCTGAAGATTTAATTACATCCATATTATGCTCTATTACTATTACTGTATTACCTTTATCAACCAATTTGTGAAGTACTTTCAATAAAAATTTTATGTCATGGGCATGCAATCCTACAGTTGGTTCATCCAGGATATATAATGTGTTTCCTGTGCTCATTTTTCTTAATTCCCTGGCGATTTTTAATCGTTGGGATTCACCCCCACTCAAGGTTGTTGAAGATTGACCTAATTGTAGATATCCTAAACCAACATCCACCACAGTTTTTAATGTTTGTTTCAAGTTGGGAATACTATCGAAGAATTCAAGAGCTTGATGAAAAGTCATTTTGAGTACGTCTGATATTGTATTTCCCTTATATCTAACTTCTAAAGTCTCTGCGTTATATCTAAGTCCTCTACATAAATCACATCTAATATAAACATCTGGAAGAAAATACATCTCCTTAAGAATATACCCGGTTCCTTTGCATTTTTTACAATGACCTGCATTAGTATTAAAACTAAATCTACCTTTTTTATACCCTCTCTCTCGGGATTCCTCAAGTTTAGCAAAAAGATCTCTTATGTAATCTAAAGCCTTTGTGTAAGTAGCTGGCACGGAACGAGGAGTTCTTCCAATTGGAGATTGATCTATGTTTATTATTTTATCAATACTTTCGTATCCCTTTATTTTATCAAAATCGCCACTATTCAATCTAGAACTGCGAGTATTTATCAAGTTATGTAATCCCTTGTATAAACAATCAATTATTAAGCTAGTCTTTCCAGCTCCTGAAACTCCAGTAATACACGCAAAGATACCTAAAGGTATTTTTACCTTTATATTCTTTAAATTATTTTCCCGAGCACCTATAATTTCAAGAAAATCTTTATTAGGTTCTCGTCTATTCTTAGGGACTTCTATTTTTTTCTTCCCCGATAAATATTTACCGGTTAAGGTTTCAGCCTCTAAAATTGTTTTTAAAGGACCTTCGGCTACAATTTCTCCCCCATTTTCTCCTGCTAAAGGACCTAAATCAATTATGTGATCAGCATTTCGCATAATCTCGTCGTCATGCTCTACAACAATAACTGTATTACCCATATCTCTTAATTTTTTCAACATTTCAATTAATTGCGATATGTCTCTTTGGTGCAAACCAACAGAAGGCTCGTCTAACACATATAACACCCCAACAAGGCTAGAACCTAACTGAGTTGCTAATCTTATTCTTTCAGCTTCGCCAACAGATAATGTGTGGGATCTTCTACTTAAACTAATATAATCTAAACCGACATTTTTTAAAAAAGATAACCTATCCAGTATTTCCTTTAACACATCTTTAACAATCGTTTTTTGTTGCTCGTTTAATAGTAAATCTTTGAAAAAATCTAATGAATCTTTTACCGATAAATCTGATAATTGAGAGATATTAAGATCATTAACTAGAACTGATAAGCTTTCAGGTTTCAACCTTTGCCCTTTGCATTGAGGACAGTTAATTTGGTTCATAAAAGTTTCGTAAGTATCGCGAGCCCATTCGGAACGTGTCTCCATATACCTTCTATGTAGCATGGGAATAATTCCTTCGAAGGGTCTTACTACATGATATGAAGACTTAATTTCTCCTCTTTGATTATTGAAACCGTTATTTTCACTCTCAAAGTGGAATTCGATTGCTTCCTCTTCTGTTCCAAATAGAACTTTATGTAATTTTTTAGGATCAATATTACTTATAGCAGTTTTATGGGTATCAAATTTATAATGCTTAGCTACTTGATTTAATGATTGCCAGAAGTACCCCGTTAACGACCCAAATCCGGGGATATTTCTGATAGGAGTGTCTTGAAGCGGAAGGTCCAAATCGTTTCCTAGGACTAATGAGTAATCAAATTCCATTACCGTTCCTAAACCGCTACAGGATTTGCAACTTCCGTGAGGAATATTAAAAGAAAACATCTTGTGGTCAATAGGCGGAAAGGATATACCACAATCTATACACGCTAAATGTTCGGAATAAATTTGTTCTCCAATATCAAGAACTTCTACTACCACGATCCCATCAGCCAGGTTAAGGGTATTTTCTATTGAATCAGCTAATCTAGTTTTAATATTATCCTTCATGACTAGCCTATCGACAATTACATTGATGTTATGTTTTACATTTTTATCCATTGGAATTTCTTCGTCTAGAGTATATTGAATACCATCTACTTCAACTCTGACATAGCCTTGCTTTTTTAAGTCATTTAGAAGATCTTTATACTCACCTTTTCGATCTCTAATAACTGGTGCTTTAATAACGAATTTCTGATTTTCCTTAATCCCTTCGAGGATTTGTTGGATAATTTGTTGAGGAGTTTGAGGTTTGATTTCTTTACCGCAATTAGGGCAGTGAGGGATCCCAATATTAGCAAAAAGCAAACGGTAATAATCGTATATTTCTGTGACCGTTCCTACAGTACTTCTTGGGTTCTTTGACAACGGTTTCTGCTCTATTGCTATAGCAGGAGAGAGCCCTTCTATTGAATCCACATCGGGTTTATCCATTTCTCCAAGAAATTGTCGAGCATAACTTGATAATGACTCGAGAAAACGTCTTTGGCCCTCAGCATACAATGTGTCCATCGCTAAGCTAGATTTTCCACTACCACTAATTCCAGTTATTACAACAAGCTTATTTCGTGGAATAATAACATCGATATTTTTTAAATTATTTTGTCTTGCTCCCTTAATAATAATATATTCATTCATGTTTTATTATTTCTTTTTAATTCTGGATATCAAAAAAGTTTTTCTACGATATTCTAAAACCTTATACTTGTATTTACAATTAAAAAATAAAATACAGAATCTGGGTATATAATTTATGAATTATCAACATCTAAATCGTAGTCTTCCTCTTCTTTAATATATCTTTGAAAAATAGCAACAAGTTTCTAGATATCTTCAAAAATTTTAATGCCTTCCTCTGTAATCTGTATTTTCACTCCAGATATTCGCTCCCTTCGAGGTTTACGCCAATCTTTAATGACTTGAACTTCTCTATTAAGAATTAGAATTATTATAACTCATTTTGAGCCCTATTTACTCCAATTAATGACTAGTGAAAAAATTCACGCTTTTTTTTTATATACTTTCTTAATCTCTTTAATTTTGTCTCTTAAATAGGCAGCATCTTCGAAACGTAGCTCTTTGGCTGCAAGAAACATTTTATTCTCAAGGTATTCAATTACCAAAATTTTATCTCCTTGTTTTTCAAAATCTTCAATTTTGTCTTTAACTTTTCTTTTTAATTTCTTTGTTTCTCTTTCTTTAAACTCATGTTCGTTAGAAAGCGAATTTAGTATGTTTTTCTTAACTGTTTGAGGAGTAATATTAAACTTCTCATTGTAATCTATCTGTATTTTTCTTCTTCTATCTGTTTCTTCAATTGCTTCTTTCATAGCTCGAGTTATTTTATCGGCATATAAAATCGCTCTACCTTCTAGGTTACGAGAAGCCCTACCAATGGTTTGTATAAGCGATCGCGTGTCGCGTAAAAATCCCATTTTATCTGCATCTAAAATTGCTACTAATTGAACTTCGGGTAGGTCTAATCCTTCCCTAAGAAGATTGATTCCCACTAAAACATCGTGAGTACCGTCTCTTAATCGTCTTAATATATCAAATCGTTCTACAGTTCCAACTTCTGAGTGTAAGTAAGCAACCTTCAAACCTAATTCAGAATAATACTCGGCGATATCTTCTGACATTCGTTTTGTAAGAGTGGTTACTAAAGTCCTTCCTTTATTGGTTATGGTCTTCCTAATTTCATTTAGTAAGTCATCAATCTGATTTTTAGCAGGACGAATTTCCACTTGAGGATCAACTAATCCTGTCGGTCTAATTATCTGTTCAGCAGATACCCCACCACTTTTTTCCAGTTCCCAGCCTCCCGGAGTCGCGCTCATAAAAACAATATTGTTTATTTTCGATTCCCATTCTTCAAAAGTTAGAGGTCTATTATCGTATGCAGAAGGCAATCTCCACCCAAAATCAATGAGATTCTTTTTTCTTGACCTATCACCCCCAATCATTCCATGAATTTGAGGAATCGTTATATGACTCTCGTCAGC
>JAGXNZ010000018.1 GCA_019894655.1 Promethearchaeota archaeon
AACTAATGTTAATTTGTATAGTCGTTCGTTTATACAAATCGTAAATTCCATAAGCATATTTAATTTAAATGTCGTAAAGGAATATTCTCAATTTAAGAAAATCTTATTAAGGACATAAGCTCCATATAAATAAATAAGGACAAACTAATTTTATAATAACCCGATTCCATATTAAAAAATTTAGCTTCTAAATCGATGATTAAGGACTTGAGTTTAAAAATTGAGAATCAAACGGTTTTTTTTAAATCGTCAGAAGACATGTCCGAATTAGAGGACGAATCAATTGATGTCATTATTACTTCTCCGCCATATAACAGAGGAAAAACGTATTCTTCAGATAATGGTGAGATTCATGATGACAAAATGGAAGAGGCTGAATATTACTCTTTCTTAACTACCATTTGGTCTGAATGTTATAGAGTAGCAAAAAAAAGTGCATTATTTTTTCTCAATATTGGTGATTCTGCGGGAGATCAAGGTAAATCGGAAAAAGTTGCTACTTCTGCCGAAAACGCATCTTGGAAGCGAATACAGGATATTATCTGGGTTAAATCTTTCCTTGGGAAAGGTCATTACACTCCATCAGGCGGAAATCGAAGGTTAAATAATCTCTGGGAGCACATTTTTCTCTATGCAAAAAATATTAAAGAATATAAAATTGACCCAAAGGCGATTGGAATACCGTATTCGGATAAGTCTAATGTTGGAAGATATTCTGACACAGATTTAAGAGATCCCGGCAACGTGTGGTTGATTCCCTACATAAAAACAACAGGAGCAACGATTAAAAAGGGTCACGAGGCACCGTTCCCAATTGGACTCCCGTATAGATGCATTAAAATGGTGACTAATGCGAAAACGGTCTTAGATCCATTTGGAGGGACTTGTTCGACTCTTGCTGCTTGTTTAAAATTAGGGTTAAAGGGGTATGCTTACGAAAAATATCCACGCGTTGAAGTTATTAAATCGAGAATTCTCGAAGGAAAAAATTTTCAAGAAATTGAAGAAAATCTGATACCTCATTTAGAGTTAGCCCTAAAACTAATAAACGATTTGTTATCGGACTCCTTAAGAGTACTACCAGTAATAAAGTCTAAAGCGGAATTTAATAATTTTCAAATCCTTAATGAAGTCTTAAATAATCTAAATATTGACAATTCGTTTAAGAGAAGCCTAGAAAAAAGGATTAATCATTTTAAGGAGTCCTTAAATAAAAAAGAGGAGCAACAAATTAAGTTTCGTCAAACAAAGTTAGATTTTGAGTCATGAGTGTTCCAGAATCTACTTTTGTTTAACTGTGAATATCTTTAAATAAACCCTTTTTTTACATTAAATATGAATATATTATGACAATAGACAACTCAAAAAAGGAAGATTATTACGAGCTCTTAAGATCGAGGATGGATAAGTGGCCTACTCGAACGCCTAAATCCCCGGACATAAGAAAAATCTTGAAAGAGCTGTTTACAGAGGAAGAAGCTGAAGTTCTAAGCTATTTAAAGGGCCCATTCATTGACATGGCAACACCTATAGAACTTTCAGAAAGAAGCGGTAAACCGGTGGAAGAGGTAATAGATTTGTGCTATTCTCTTGCTGAGAGGGGATTACTTTTCAGATTAGGAACATCTCGGAAAAGAGCTAAATACACATTGTTACCTACAATAGTTGGGATATTTGAATATACATTTAGTAATGCTAAGATTTACTCCGATGACAAGTTAAAAAGGTTGGCAAAACTGTTTAATAATTACTTAAATCGACACCTACTTCCAACAATTGCGTCCTCTAAATATCCTTTTCCCAGGGTCATCCCTTCAAAAACATCTGAAAAGATAATTGAAGTTAACGAAGACTTAGGAATCGTTTCTCAAAAAATTTTACCGTTTGAGGAAGTAGAGGAACTAATTAGCCAATATACAGCTTTTTCGGTTATGCCTTGCTCTTGTCGAACTAAAGCAGAGCACTTGGGATATACAAATACAATGCCTATCGATGTTTGTATGTCATTTGATATGGGAGCAGAGTATTTCATCGGAAATGGTATTGGAAAAAGACTTTCTAAGGAAGAAGCGCTGGATTTGTTAATTAAATGTGAGAAAAAGGGTTTAGTGCACTGCTCATTAAACGCTCAAAAGCCTGAATTTTTATGCAATTGCGATAAAGAACACTGTGGCATTTTGAAATCAATTACCAAATTTCATAGATTTGGTGGATTAGCTCTCTCAAACTTTCGCGCTAAAATAGAGGATTCAATTAAATGTAATGAATGTTACCGATGTGTTGATATTTGTCCTACACATGCATTATACCCATCTATTGAAAACGGAGGTAAATTTGTCCCTGAACTAAATCTAGATTTATGTATTGGTTGCGGAATATGTTCCTCTAACTGTCCCGTTCATAGGATTCTTTTAGAGAAAGTCGAAAATAAAATACCTGAAGAGTCAATGGTCGACGCTTATAAGAGATATGGAATGGAACGCACCAAAAATCAGATGGTTTAATTCCTCTATATTTAATTTAGTATAATCTTTTGTTCTTTTTTTTTAATGAAAAATAATCATTAAGTATAATTGGGTCAAATTTACGAAATAATCATGGCACACAAAATTATTCCACCTCAAGAAAAGCCTGGAGACGAAAAGGGTTACTTTGAAATTTTAAGTAAAGCTGTTTTTAATGCGGGATTCTCATATCAAGTGGTGAATACAAAATGGGAAGGTATCAAAGAAGTCTTTAATGAATTCAAACCGGAGATAATTTCGAACTGGACAATCGATGAGGTTTCAGATGCGTTAGAATCTCCTAAAATAATAAGAAATTCAAGGAAAGTAAAAGCAATAGTGTCTAATGCAAAAATTTTTCTTGAATTAATTGAGAAACACCGTTCTTTTGAAAATTATTTGAAATCCTTTAGAAATAAATCCTATGAAGAAAAGCAGCAAATTATTGCAAAACAATTTAATTGGTTAGGACCAACAGGAGCTCATTTTTTTCTATGGTCGATCGGAGAGGACGTGCCTCCTTGTGAAGCATTGATTAAATAGAGCCATATCTCATTTTCAGAGAAGTTTTTCATCATCTAGGATTGATTTTATAAAATTTTTCCCTTATTGGCGCTTTGAGTAATTGAGTCCTTTCTAATGTATCTAAGTATGAAGAGCATTAAAAGAAGATAAACAGGAGTCGTCAAAAATATCATTACGTTTAATTCAAGGGAGTACTGAGTTAACAGCATTAAACTTATGGCTATAGGAATAAAACTAATTAAGCAGAGATACATAATCATTTTTATTTGCGTTATAATTCCATCCCTCTAAAACTTAGTATTAATTAAAAGATAGGATTAATCTTTATATAAATCTCGTTCTATTGTATAAATTTTATTCAATAATAGAAAAGACTTAACCAAAATTCTTAAGAAGAACAAAAGCCTATAGTGAATGTTAAGCACTATTGAAACATAAAATCTATGCTTTATTGAATGAGTTTTATCAAAAATTAAGGATTCGATTAATTATGGCAGGACTTACATATGAACCGGCAGAATTTAACACAATCGTCACCATGCTAGGCTGCTTATGTGCTACAGTGCAAGCGGCAACAGGATATTATGCTGGTTACAAGAAGAAAAAAGTATCGCTACTAAAAACAAACGATATATTATTTAGATCTCACAGAGCTTTTGGTGGATTTGCGACAACTCTATACTTTTTGGGATTATTTGCTGGGATAACGGGATATATCGGAACTATATTTTTTGGGTCACCGCCTTTTGAAATACTTGATTTCAGTTTTAACTTTCACTTTTGGCCTAGTTTTGCAATTGCATTCATCGTTATACTGAAGACTTATCTATCATATTTTAAAAAGTCGTTAATCTATAAAACCTGTAATTGGTTAGGAGTTGCCACATTTATAGCATGGTCTTATAATTGGATTAGTTCTGCTGTTTCTTATTATTTACGAACTTTGCCGTCTAACCCACAACATCCTCCTCCTACTTATTTATTGCCTTTTGGATTAATCTGGCTTCAAATAATTCTCCCCTTTATTATAGGAGCTATCATAGGCTATATTATACTTAGAAAAGCAGAGAAGAGAGAAAAGTAGTATTTTTACTTTATAAGGCGTACTTTTTTAAATTTTACTTTAGTGTATTACTTAAACTAAATTAGAGGTGTTTTTATGGCAAGATTAGTGCATTTTGAAATGAATGTAAAAGATGTTCATAAGACAATATCTTTTTATAAAGATGTATTTGGTTGGAGGTTTCAAAAATGGGATGGTCCTATGGATTATTGGCTCATTATGACTGGTGAAGAAACCGAACCCGGGATCGATGGGGGGTTAGGCTACGAAGAGGAAGGATTCCCGAAAGTGGTAAATACTATTGATGTTGGTGATATTGATGGTATTATAAAGAAAATCGAAACTAACGGTGGTGAAATTGTGAGACCAAAGCACGCAGTGCCAGGTGTGGGTTGGTTAGCTTACTTTAAAGACTCTGAAGGTGTTATGTCCGGGATTATGCAGAACGATCCTTATGCTAAATAATTCTTTTTTTTATTTTATACCAAGCCTTCTCTTTTCTAGTTCGACCAATTCTCTTCTTAAAATCTTTCCTGAGCCTGATTTTGGAATTTCATCTACAAACTCAACCTCTCTAATTTTTTTATATGCAGAAATCCTATCAGCAACCCAATCTATGATATCATGTTCTGAGACTTTTCTTTTAAACTCGGGCTTTAAAATTATAAATGCTTTCGGAATTTCACCAACATCTAATTCTGTTGATGGTTTACCTATAACCGCAGCATCAAAAACATGAGGATTGTTAAAGAGTAAGTCTTCAAGTTCAGCAGGTGCGATACTCCACCCTTTATATTTAATCATTTCTTTGATCCGATCAAGGAGGTGCTCGTATTCCTCTTCGTCTATGTATGCCATATCGCCCGTTCTTAACCATTTTTCTCCGGTTTTAGGATCTGTCCAAAAGGCACCTTCGGTAGCCTCTGGTCGGTTCCAATAACCTTTCATTACTTGAGGTCCCTTTATTACTAGCTCGCCAACATCTCCGCGCTTAGGTAGTTCTTCACCTGTTTCTAAGTCAATAATTTTATGAAAAGTATCTGGAATTAAAGTTCCCTGAGATTCCATCTTAGGTCGAGACATAGGATTAACAGCAACTACAGGGGATGCTTCGGTTAATCCCCATCCGTGTTGGATGGTCACATTTTTAGCGTTACAATTCTTTTTTGCTAATTTATAAAACCTCTCAAGAAGTTCGAGTGGAATAGGGGCTCCACCATTGTTAACAACTTTAAGATCTTCCCAATCATATCCTTTAATTCCTGGCTCTTCCAGGTGTCGAACTACTGCGAGGAATATTGGGGGTACACATAGACTGTATGTAACTCTATATTTTTCTAACAACTCACAAAATTCTTTTACATCAAATCGAGGTGTCACAACCTGTGATGCACCTAACCAAATCGCTTGGTTCATACAAACATTAAGACCATAGATATGGTAAAGTGGAAGCACAGTCATGGCGATATCAAATTCGCTTAACTCGAACATTGGGCTTGCTTGGGCTACATTTGATACCATATTGTAGTGCGTAAGCATTGCTCCTTTTGGTAGACCTGTAGTCCCACTTGTGTATACTAGTGCAGCAAGATCTTCTATAGGGTCGAAAACATATTCTGGAGGGTCCGATTTTGTACTTTTCATTAGTTCTGACCATCCTATGGCTCCCTCCGGTATTTTAAGATTCTCTTTATTCTCTTCTGATTCGATTATTATTATTGTTTTAAGGTTTGTTTGATCTTTGACTGCAGCTACAATTGGGTATAACGGCTGGAAAACGATTATAGTTTCTACTCCAGAGTCATTTGCTTCGTATTTGACTTCAATTTCTTTAAATAAGGGATTCATGGGGACCAATATAGCTCCTGCTTTCTCTAATCCATAAAACGCAATTTCCCATTGGATAGAATTGTGAGCATATAGGGCAACTCTATCACCTTTTTTCACACCTAAGTTTTTTAATGCTGTAGCGAATACATTTACTTGCTCTTTAAACTGTTTGAATGTCATTTCGTTTGGGTAAAGAAAAGCTAGTTTATCAGGAAATCTTTCAGCTGTATTCTCTAAAACTTTATGGATAGGAATTATGGGATAATAAAGATGACCTCTTTTGAATTTAACCAATACCAATACCTCTTAAACTTATGTAGATTAATGTTCTTTTAACTTATTAAAACTTTTAATAATCTAAATTATCTAGCTTTCAAATAATACTTTTTTTTTTTTTATTTTTTTTAATTTATATCCAAATCAAAGTTTTAAACATTTGGAAAATAACAATAAGTTGACTCGTAATAGTAAATAAGTAATTAATTTAGAATGTAATTTCCCAAGAAAATGGTTTATTTTAAAATTTTGAAAGGTCAACTTGAAGAAGAACTTTTTCTACTAGGGAACGCAGCCATTGCTCGTGGTGCTTTAGAAAGCGGTATAAATGTTTATACTTATTACCCAGGTACACCCAGTTCCGAGGTTGGAGAGATTTTTACGAAAATTTTTAAGAACGCAGGAATAAATTGGGTAGAAAGTAGTATTAACGAAAAAGTGGCAATGGAAGTAGCGGGCGCTGCTTATGCGCGAGGGGCGAAAGCTATGGTTGGTATGAAAAATGTAGGATTGAATGTTGCTTCAGATCCTTTATTTGCTCTTGCCACGACGCGCCCTAAAAATGAAAACTCCGCTATGGTTGTATTAGTTGCTGACGATCCTCAACAATATTCAAGTGCTGTCGAAATGGATTCAAGATATTACCTGAAACTATTAAAAATACCCGCTCTGGAGCCCAGTAATCCTCAAGAATGTTTGGAATATACAAAATGTGCGTTTGAAATTTCAAGGGAATTAAAAATTCCAGTTCTGATAAGGCTGGTCACAATGGTAGCTCACGCTAGGAGCAATGTTATAGTTGGAAAAATAATACCACCTAAACTTGCTAAAAGCTTTGATTTATCACCCGAAGTTAACATTTCATCAAGACTCTATTTCTTAGACCTGAAACAAGATCAGATATATAAAAGAATGAATCGAGCATTAGTTAAGTCAGAAAGTAGCTCTTTAAATCGGATTGAAAATGTGAACACATCAAATATTTTCAGTTTAGGAATTATAACTAGTGGTGTATCCTATAATTACGTGACAGAAGCATTAGACTTTCTTGACTTAAAGGCACCTATTCTTAAACTTGGCTTCATAAACCCTCTTCCTGAAAAAAAAATCGTAGCGTTTCTTAAGCGGTTTAAACAAGTATTTGTAGTAGAAGAAAATGATGCTTACATCGAAACAGAAGTTTTAGCGATTGCTCAAAAGAATGGCGTTCAAACGAAAATACACGGGAAAGATCCATTTTCTTATTCAAAAGAACATTCAATATTGAATTATGTTGGTGAATTAAATCCGACGAAAGTTGCTCTTGCGTTAATAAAACTAACTAATCTAAAGCCAAAAATAAATCTAAAGCAAATTAAAGATAAAAAGTACGAAACAGTTAGAAGGAGACCTGTATTATGCCCTGGCTGCCCTTACGGTACAATTGGGTATGCTTTAAAGAAAGCGATTGAGAAATTGAAATCGGATTTAGGAAAAAAAATTTACTTCTTTCAAGATATAGGGTGTTATACACTTCTTTCTTTCTCGCCGTATTCGTTTGCTAATGTGAAGTACTGTATGGGATCGAGTATCGCCCTAGCCCAAGGAATTGCTCACACTGACGACAATTTGAATATAGCCATTATAGGGGATGGGACTTTTTTTCATTCTGGAATACCCGCTTTATTAAACGGCGTCCACAACAAAGCACCAATTTTAGTATTGATTCTGGATAATGGTTGGATCGGAATGACAGGGCAACAACCCCATCCAGGAAGTGACACTCGTTACTATCAAGAGGGGAGTTTCAAGAAAAAAATAGATTTAGAGAAGTTTTTGCAAGGCACAGGAGCTAATATAAGCGTTATTAAACATCAAGATCGCAACGAAGGGAAATATTCTGATAAATTGAGCGCTTTAATTTATGAAAAAGGTCATAGCGTTTTAAAAAAAGGAGATATACATGTTATTGTAATTAAAGATGAATGTATCCAAAAATATAATCAAAGAAACACGCTGGAAAT
>JAGXNZ010000234.1 GCA_019894655.1 Promethearchaeota archaeon
AGCAATAGGTTTATCAATCTGAAGACAATTTTCAATGTCTCCATTATAGTTTACAAACATGAAAACTTTTTTTGCGTGGCATAGGTATTGCTTTTTACCACCAATAAAATGGTTTAGATACATTTCTGAATTTAGCACTTTCGAACCGTTCTTCTTAGCGTCTAAAATTCTTTCAAATGCTTTATTAATATCAGTATCATTCGCAGAAAGCATCCCTTTCTCATCTACATCTCCGTGTGAATAATGGCGGACAGTATTTATTACATTAAAAGCTACGGGAATTCCAATTTTATCCGATAAAATTATCATTTCCTCAACACGATTTATATTATATTTACTAATTGAAAAGCTAAATTGTAGCGAAATCAATGGATAGCTTTCTTTAGTAATAGTAACAGATTCCATTATTTTTTCGTACAATCCCGGCAACCTTCTAATCTGGTCATGTTCTTCCAGCCTCGGGGAGTCCAGAGACATAAGAATAAAATCTATATCGTCTCCAAATTCTTTAATTTTGTCTGGAAGGAACCAGCCATTCGTCACTATCCCAACAATTGTAAACTTTAGCTCCCTTTTGACAAATTTAATAATTTCAGTAATATCTTTTCTAATGAGAGGTTCTCCACCCCATAGAATAGTTACTACAAATCCTGCTTCCTTTGCTTCCGAATAAATTCGCTTGATTTCTTCGAGAGTCAATTCATCTTTTTTAGTATTATTTTTCCAAAGACAAGTTTGGCAATCGCAATTACATCTTAAAGTTGTTAGAAAGTGAAATATAAATGGCTTACCGTTTCTCTCCTTAGCAGATTTCGCAGCTAGTGCTAATTCGGCAATTTGCTGTTTTTTCTTTCTTTTTATTTGTTTATTAATTAACTCTTGTTCCATACATATAATTGTTATAAAGGATTATTTATGATTAACGAAACTAGTGTTACGGTGTGATTAATTTTTTATGGATGAATTTCCCCAATTTGACGATGTAGGCAGTTTTCCATTACCAGACTATATTGATTTTGACAAATTCAACCAGTTTTATTGGATAGCTTACAAGGGAATTGTAAATAATGCAGATGTGTTTGAGAATAGAGGTATTTATAATTTTTTCATCCATCCGTTTCTCCAATCGTTTCAGCTAAAACTAAATGCGGGAGTTGAGGTAATCAATTATCCCCAACATATGGATATGTATACCCAATTTTTAAAACCTATTGAAGATTATTCAGTAGAGCCATCTCTGATTGATTCCAAGAAAGCTATTATTCCAGAACTCTTTATATTAGATTCTTTTGCGAAAGATTATTACGAAAGAACTGGAAATACCCTTAAGATAAAAGTATGTATTACTGGGCCTATAGAATTATACATGAAAAAACTTGGTTTTACTTTATATCCCGATATCGTATTTAATTTTGCAAAGTCACTAAACATCATATTGAAAAAATCAATAAAGAATACTAAATATCTTCAAAATTCCATCATATCGATAGACGAACCTTCATTTGGGTATGTTGATATGTTTAATATTGAAGAAGATGACTTGATTAAAGCTTTTGATAAAACTGTAGAAGGAGTAGATGGGCTTATTCAACTCCACCTACATACTTTAAAAAATTACTCAATTCCTATTCAAGCGAAAAATATAGACGTACTCACATGCGAATATGCCTCTGATCATTCTAATATAATTCCAAAAAATGACTTAGAAAAGCACGATAAATTCATACGAGTCGGTATCACGAGAACGAATATAAACAGCATACTGGCTGAGAAATTGGATGCGGGGGGCTCACTTGATGATCTTAAAACGTTTGAAGGCACTATGAGTTTAATTGATTCAGAAGAATTCATCAAGAAAAATCTACTTTTTGCTCTCAAACATTATGGAGATCGCGTTAAATTCGTAGGTCCTGATTGTGGTCTTAAAGGATGGAATCCTCCCCAAGTTGCTTACGAATTACTAAGAAGGACGTATAAAGTCATTAAGGATGTTAAAAGTACTATATAAACAGATCTACAATATGCTGATTGATATTATTGCATTGGAAATACTAAATAATCCAATTTTTGAAGTATTATTCCATTATATTCAATTCTTTGCGCATATCTTTTAAAAGCCTTTAGTTTTTTTAGAAAAAAATAATCGAAATTAATATACTTCTAATCAGAATATAAGGCAAAAAGTATTGCAATATAAAAAAAATGATAATAGATCATTTGAACCAAACTATTCAATTAAAAATCTGCTATTTTGGTCCTGCACTTTCAGGAAAAACAACCACCTTAAAATCTTTGTTTAAACATTTTGGAAAAGAAGACAGCGTATTAAGTATTGAAAGTAGTATAAGAAGAACTCTATTCTTTGACTACGGTACAATTTCATTCGAAAATAAACAATGGCGGCTTAAGATTCACATTTATTCCACAACTGGGCAAGATTTCTACATTATCACCCGACCTGTAACATTACAAGCGATAGATGGACTTGTTTTCGTTGCTGACTCTCAACAATCTGCTTATTATCGAAATTTGACCTCGTGGAATGAATTATGCAATTATTTCGAAGAATATTTCATTAAACTACCTAAAATTTTAGCATTTAATAAACAGGATTTATATGAAAAGTTTAATTCAACTGAATTCTTAGAAAATATCAATTCCTTCAAGTTTAAGAATTTCAAAACTAAAAAGACTGTGGCACTCCACGGATATGGCGTTGTGGAAACCTTTGAAGAGCTAATCGAACTTATGCTGAAAAAAATAGACAAATCACAAATAATATCAATTTTGGACTAAATAGAAAATCAATCATAAAATAATTCACGGTATATATCTAGGTTTTATTTATTTCAGAGTCTTTTTTCTGATTGTTAAATAATTATTGAATTATAAAGAAGAAGAATAAAAATCAATTTTTAACTGAATACTGCTTATTTTTAAAAAACAATAAGTTTTTATAGCTTTTTTGACATATTACAATTGAGTATTGTCAAGCGATTGTTGACAAAACCGAAAAATAAAAGGTGATATTTGTGTCAGATGAGTATGATGATGAGTATGATGATGATTATACTGATTTTATAGAGCGTATCAAGAAACATCTTAATTTAGACCAAGGCGCTTTTGATGTGGACTTCCTTTTTCTACCTGAGTCGAAATTTGATTCAAGGGCGATTCGTAATGATGATAAATTTAAAGGTTTTAAAGTAACTTATCATTTTGAATCTGGAATGGATAAACCAGAAATAAAGGTTGAAGGTAATTTTGACGAAAAAAAGCTTCAAGAGTATTTTAAAAAATTTAACCTATCTAAACATCCACAACTTAATGGGTCAAAGCCTTCAAGGAATAGGCAAGCTATTGATGTAGGTACGCTTTCTTTACAACCTAATCACGAAAAGGAAGATTCTCTAACAAGCGAACCTTATTTTGAGATAAGCTTTCACGAAGATTCTGCTGAAATTATTATCGAAGCACCAGGAATTGAAAAAGGGCATATTTTACTAAGTTTAGGTGAAGATAGGATAACTCTTAGAGTATCAATTGAAATCAATTTTATTAATATTGAAAGAGAGATAGTATTGCCTTTTGAGTCTACGATGGACGATCATATTTTAGAAGTTAACAACGGAATAATAACGATTATCATGCATAAGAAGAACATTTGAGTGTGATTACAAAATGAGTGAAATTTCAAGTGGTGTAGAAGGAAAAGATAATAGGCTAAGAGTAAAAGACGCTTTCAAGGACGATTCTGGACAAGGCAGAATTAGGATTGACGCTGAAGTCGTAAAAAAGTTGAAACTAAAAAATGGTGATGCGTTAGAGATATCTAATCCCATATCAAAATTAAAAACTGCTGCATTATTGTTTCCAAGTAAATCTGAAGATACGGGGACTGGTATAATTCGACTAGATCCATTTTTACGAAGAAATATCGATACTACATTAGATGATTACGTTGAAATTCGCAAAATCAAAGTTGCTTTAGCAGCAAAGGTGATATTCGCAGGATTAACAGAATCGGTAGTAATTAGCCCGAAGCGGCTAAATTCACTTTTAGAGAATAGAGTGGTTACTAAAGACGATATATTAAGTTTTTACTCGTACAACAAGAAATTCGACTTTGTAGTTATTGATTTTCTACCAAAAACGGATGCAGTAAGAATTCATTCTGATACGGAGATTAAATTTAGTGAAAAAACTCATAAAGAAATTATAGAAAGAGAAAAAGCAAGGGTAAGTTACGAAGATATCGGTGGATTAGCTGATGAGATTCAGAGAATTCGTGAAATGATCGAATTACCAATGAAACATCCAGAATTATTCAAAAGAATAGGAATTGATCCACCTAAAGGTGTTTTATTACATGGTCCTCCTGGAACGGGGAAAACTTTATTAGCTAGAGCAGTTGCATTTGAAACTGATGCTCACTTTAAAACTATTAGCGGTCCTGAAATCATGAGTAAATTTTATGGCCAGAGCGAACAAAATTTAAGGGACATTTTCGATGACGCTAAAAAAAACGCACCTTCAATCATTTTTATTGATGAATTAGATTCAATTGCGCCAAAAAGGGGGGAAGTGACTGGAGAAGTAGAAAGAAGAGTTGTAGCTCAGTTGTTGTCCTTACTCGATGGTTTAGAAGCTAGAGGAGAAATTATAGTCATAGGAGCTACGAACCGAGTTAATGATATAGATATCGCGCTGAGAAGACCTGGTAGATTTGACAAAGAAATCGAAATTGGGGTACCAGATACAGATGGTCGCTTCGAAATCTTGCAAATTCATACTCGAGGAATGCCATTATTTGAAGATGTTAATTTAAGAACATTAGCAGAGAGGACCCATGGTTTCGTTGGTGCTGATGTTGAAGCTTTGGCTAAAGAAGCAGCGATGTTAGCTATTAGAGAGATGCTTCCAAAGATCGATTTAGACAAGCCGATTCCTTTTGAAATTTTAAATTCTTTAAGAATTAAAATGGAACATTTTACTTCTGCTCTAAATAATATTGAACCTTCCGCATTAAGAGAAGTTGTAATTTCTCAACCTAAAGAAACTTGGGAAGATGTAGGTGGGTTAGAAGATGCTAAAATACAATTAAGAGAAATTATCGAATGGCCTTTAAAGTATCCTGAATTATACAAACATTTATCTTCAAATCCTCCAAGTGGAATTTTGTTATACGGACCCCCTGGAACTGGGAAGACATTACTAGCTAAAGCATTAGCCCATGAAACCGAAGTTAACTTTATATCAGTGAAAGGTCCAGAATTTCTTTCTAAATGGGTTGGAGAGAGCGAAAAAGCTGTAAGAGAAACCTTTAGGAAAGCAAGATCTGCAGCTCCATGTATCATATTCTTTGACGAAATTGATGCGATCGCTGGAGTAAGGGGTAGGTCTGCAAGTTCCGAGGTTACTGATCAAGTGATTTCTCAATTATTAACCGAAATGGACGGTTTAGAGGATTTAAAAGATGTAATTTTACTTGCAGCTACTAATAGACCTGATATGCTAGACCCTGCTTTACTTCGATCCGGTAGGTTTGGTAGACATGTCGAGATTACTATGCCAGACTTTGAAACTCGAAAGGAAATATTTAAGATTCATCTCAAAAATAAACCTTTGGCAGAGGATGTGAATTTTGATAAACTTGCCGAAGCTTTAGAAGATTATACAGGGGCGGATATTCAGGCAATTGCTGAGGAAGCTACTTTATTAACAATTCGAAAGGCAATCCCCATCGTTGATAGTAAAAAATTAGAGTTACAAGAACTCGAGGATCATCTGGAGCAATTACAATCAGAAAAAGATAATAAAGCAGCTATTCAAGAGGTAGAGAATAAAATAGATAAAGCTCAATCAGAACTTGTTGCTAACATTGAATTAAAACAAGAAGAATTTGATGAAGCGATAGATAAAATCATAAAAGGAGCGGATAGGGCGAAAAAAGTTCACGATCAATATTCAAAAGAGTCAGAAGAAATGTATAGATAATATAAGGGAATAAACGAGAATGAAGTAATGAATATGGAAATAGAAAAAAATGATCAGAGCAAACAATTCATAAGTTTAGATAATCTTTTAGAAATTTTGGGTAATCCAACTAGACGGATCATTTTATCTAAATTAGCAAAAGTTCCACACTCAGCTTCAGAATTATCTAAAATTTTAGGCATTTCGAGACAAGCCGTACACAGTCAGTTAGATATTTTAAGCTCAAGTAATATTCTTGAAAGAATTGGCATTGAAAAGCGGGGAGGAAAATTTCGAATAAAAAGCAATCTTTCTATAAGGATTGATATTTCTCCCGATTATTATAATATAAAATATAGTATGGCTCAAATCGACGATGATGTTAAATCTATTGATCTTAATGATATTGGATGTTCTACCAAATTTGAGAGCATTAAAACTCCTGATGATAAAATAAGATATTTAGGACAACAAATTAGAGATATTGAGCAAAATCTGAAGATCTTAGAAGGAGAAAGAAGTAAATTACTTCAGAATAAAGAGTGCTTTATAATCGAACTTAAGAATATAATTAATCGAACATACCAAAAAAATTTCCTAAAACAAAAATCGGAAGTCGAAAATCTAGAACGGGAAATTTTTTATACTTTATTTTACAATCCAGTACAATTTCGCAAAAGAATTAGTATTGATAAACT
>JAGXNZ010000235.1 GCA_019894655.1 Promethearchaeota archaeon
CAATTAAAATACCTGTACCAATTTCTGGGAAGTTTCTCAAATCAACAATAGTTTCTTGCAAACCTCCTACCTTTGTGGCGATAATTGGAATTTTACATGCCATTGCTTCTAGCGCCATAATACCAAATGGCTCCCATCTCGAAAGTGCACAATAAACATCCGCAGATAGATGTGCTAAGTAAAAAATGTCTGAAGCTACGCCAAAAATGATTCTAATGTTTTGAGGATACTGTTTCACGAATTGTGAATAAGTTTTAATTTCGTTTATACTATAATCCGTAGGTAATATCAAAAAAAGAAATTTCGCATTAGGTATGACCTTCAAGACTTCTGGAACAGCTTCAAAAATAGTATCGAATCCCTTTTGGGGTGAAATTCGACCTGTTGTTAAAACTAATGGGCCCGAACCTGAAAAAGCTTTAATGTTACCGTTTTTGACTAAAGGGTTACCATTCGAAATTTCATTTATAGCGTTTAACACGTTTTGGGAACTAATTAGCGGACTTTGGCTGAGATTTCCGATTTTATACTCCAATAGAAATCTCTTCATATGCGGTTCATTTATTTCACTATCGTCACTAATTTGTAGAAAACTACGAATCTCTTTCCCATGAAGCTCATTAACTTGATTGTAAATTTCATGATAATCCCAATCACAACCATCCCATATAAAATCTGCTTTAAATTCTATTAATTCCTTTCCACAATTTGGTATGATATCTGAATTTAAATACGATTCGCTAACAGTAGTCACTATATCCGAAATAATAGCTCCAATTTTTTCAACTGTAGGTATTCCAAATTCTGTTCCTTTCTTTTCGTCGAATTGAGATATTTGCAGAATTTGGTCCAAGTTTAACATTTTAAATCCGTCACTAAGCAGAACTCTAATCGATGTGTCATCTATTGCACATATTCTGTAAAAATTATATTCGAACCTAGGCCAGGTCATTAAGTGTATGGTTAATATTGACGCGACTTTCAACCCATTTCTTGCTAATACTTGTTTCATCCCGAAAAAAGGCAAAACTACGTGGTAATCGTGTAAATGTACTATGTTTGGTAAATTATTCCTTTTGTTTTCAATGAAATAGCGTATTAAACAACGAATTCCTAGACTAAATAACGCAATTTTTCCCATTATGGTATTAGGATTATATACCGTCTTATCATCTAAAAATTTTGATGTAAATGAATTATCGCCAGATAGTAAAATTATTTCAACATTTTCTTTTTTAAATTTATAAAACGAGATATTATAACTTACCTCTTTTTCCATTATTCCAAACAGAGTAGGATTTATTGTCCCAACACAGGTGAAGGGTAATTTTTCCAAAGTATATTTGCTTTTCAAATCTTCAACCATTCCGTGTGAGGGCATAAATACGGTAATATTGAACTGTTCAGATAAATATTTCGCCTGATTTGCTGGTACTTCTCCAAGCCCTCCAACTTTTGCTACACCGGCATATTCAAATGAGAAAATCCACACATACTTCTTATTTTCCATCAATTTTGCTCAATTTTTTTGAAACTTAAATTACAGAAAAAAAGCTTAAGAAATCAGTAATTGTATTCATATAGTTATTGACTTAAAATATTATTTTTATAAAAGGTTAATTAAAAATGATTATTGTCTGAAACATTAGTATGAATAAAAAATCAATTTAGAATCAAATTAAATAAGTCCAATGGTTATTTCGATTAATTGGTATTTTTTTTCATAACTCAAATAATTTCAAATCTAACCTCTTTCTTAATCAAATTATAAAAACTCTCTATCATTTTTTCAAAAAGATAAAGAAAATTATATGAATCATAGGAGGAAATAATATGTGTGATACTTTAGTAGCGTTAGGAAATTCTACGGAAGATGGTAGTGTAGTATTCGGAAAAAATAGCGATAGACTTCAATCTGAAGCTCAATTAATAACATTCGCTCCACGAAAAAAACACTCTCTTGGAGAGGAAGTAAAATGTACTCACATTGTAATTCCCCAAGTGCCAGAAACAGCATCGATAATCTTAAGTCAACCATATTGGATATGGGGGGCTGAAATGGGTACTAATGAGTATGGAGTTGTTATAGGTAATGAAGCGGTAGCTTCAAAAGAACCTTTAAATGAAAGTGGACTTCTTGGAATGGATCTTATAAGATTAGGACTTGAACGGGGAAAAACAGCAAAAGCAGCATTAGAAATAATTATAGAACTACTTGAGAAGCATGGACAAGGAGGAACTCACACATTAAAAGGTGGTTATAATAGTAATACCATGATTATAGCGGATCAAAAAGAAGCTTACGTATTAGAGGCAGTTGGAGATTGGTGGATTGTTGAGATTGTTAAAAATTATCGATCAATCTCTAATCACATTTCAATTAGAGGTAAAGGAGATTTTAGAAAAAAGAGTATAATACAACATGCGATTGAAAAAGGGTATTGTAAGGATGATAACGATTTTGATTTTAAAATGACTTTTTCTCGAGTTTCTTTACCAGATAAATGGCCACTTACATCTAGAGATGGATGTTCATTGAATCAATTGTCGACAAATAAGGGTAAAATTACGCCAGCTCTAATGATGGAATTCTTAAGAGAACATGAAGTTGGTATTTGTGATCATGGTCGTGCTGATCGATCAGTAGGGTCTCAAGTTTCCCATTTAAGAAAAGGAAAGAAATCAATACATTGGTTTACTGGGAATACAATCCCGTGCCTAGGTATATTTAAACCCTACACTTTCCCTTATGAAGGAAAAAATTTTATTAAACCAGGACCTTATTCTGAAATTAATCCTGATTGGTTTTGGACTCGTCACGATAAATTCGTGGAAAAAATTGCTCGAAAGCCAAAAAATGATAATCCTGAAAGAAATGTATACTATGGAAAAATAAGAACCGTAGAAAACGAAATATTGAGACGTACAGAGGAGATTATTAATACAAAAAGCGATATCTCAGAAAAAGAATTTAATAAGTTGATGAGAGAAGTCAATAATTATGCCTGGGATAAATCAGAAGAACTGGTTAGTTGAATGTGTGATACTCTCGTTGCTTTAGGAAATTCAACTGAAGACGGACATGTTATTTTTGGCAAGAATTCGGATCGTCCATTTAATGAAGTGTAATTAATAACATATTCTCCAAGAACGAAACATGGAAAAGTAAATTCATTGAAATGCACTTATTTAGAGGTACCTCAGGTTTCTGAAACTAATGCGATTTTATTAAGCCAGCCATTTTGGATGTGGGGAGCAGAGATGGGTGCGAATGAATATGAAGTTGTAATTGGAAATGAAGCAGTATATACGCATGAACCTCTGAGAAGATTTGGACTATTAGGTATGGACCTATTAAGACTCGGTCTTGAACGTGGCAAATCAGCAAAAGAAGCACTAGAAATTATTACTGATTTATTAGAAAAATATGGACAAGGTGGTGGGTGTGCGTATGGTGATCCAAGTTGGATGTATCATAATTCATTTATAATTGCAGATCCTAAAGAAGCATATGTCTTAGAGACTGCTGATAATTGGTGGATCGCTGAAAAAGTCAAGTCGGTGAGATCTATTTCAAATGGTATTACTATCAGAGGTAAAGGGGATATTAGAAGAAAGGGCATAATAACACATGCTATTGAAAAGGGATATTGTAAAGATGATAATGATTTCGATTTTACTTATACTTTTTCAGGATCTTCTTTCTCCACTATACCATCACCATATTCTAGAGGAGGAAAATCCACCCTACTTCTTAATAAAAACATTGGGAATATTACACCCCAAATGATGATGGACTTTTTAAGAGAACACCAAGCAGGAATTTGTATGCACGGAAGTTTTGAATCAACTGGATCGCAGGTTTCTCACCTAAAAAAAGATCTAAAAAATTCTGTCCATTGGTTTACTGGAGGCTCGCTTCCATGTTTAAATGTGTTTAAACCTTATACTTTTCCAGCGGAAGGTCAAAAATTTGCCGTAAAGAAACCAGGACCTTATGACGTGCTCGATCCTATGTGGTTTTGGTCAAGACATAAAGAATTTATTAACCTAAACAAAAAACTCTCAATTAAACCAGAAAAGCAAATTTTCCTTGATAAATTAGCACAAATTGAAAAAAAGCTGATAACAGAAGAGAAAGCAATCGCAAATCAAGCATCATCTCTAACAGAAAATGAATATCTGAATAAATACATTAATTTAAATAAAAAAGCATGGCAATTAGCAGAAAAACAGATTGAATAGAAATTTTTGACCTATTTCTAAGATACATCTTGAATTTCTTTTAAAAATTTCTTCGTACAATTTTCTATATAAGCACCACACAGAGGACTAAAGCACATAAATGGTTCATACCCCCCTTCTTTAATATACATTTCTATGGGGAATAAATAACCTATCCAATCTTGAGAATTTTGTAAAATTAATGTGTTTTCTATTTTCGTTGGGGCATGAGAAATTAGAGTTTTTCCAATTTCTTCAAATAATTCGCCGGGAATCGTTATTATTCCGAAAGTATTGCTACTTTCTACGGTAAATTTAATAAAATAAACTACTGTTTTTGCGTAATTCTTTAAATTCTTGCGCTCAATCGTAAAAAATGGAAAGTTAACAAACTTATAATCAAACTTGGCTATTTTAAACAAGAAATATTTTTTTAATAGCCACTTTATTTTATTTGAAAACCATACCTTTGAATAATATTTCGCATCTTTCTGGGGAATTGATAATCTCTTTGTATATATTTCAACTTCTGTTAAGATAGAGTAATCCTCTTCAGGAATAGATTTAGCAACTTTTAAGGCTTCTTCGCCAATAGTATAACCGATTTTTTTTGTATGGTTGTAAGTTCCCAACTGGTCATAGGATAATGTTTTGTCTTTATCAATTTTCTCCAGATTAGTCCCTGATGTTGTTATTGGATTTAAATCTCCAGAAGGACCGTTTAAATAAATAGCTTTAATGCTTCCACTTGTTAAATCATCAACTTTTGAAATTACCCTCCCAGGGAAATCAGCAGATAAGCTATTATTTTTGTAAGATAATGTAGTAGGGTGACACGCATAATTAATGATAATCCCGATCAATTTACCGTCTATTAAATTTTTAAAAGCAATTACTCCTAAATCTGGTGAAACTTTCCTCGTTGGCCATCTACGATTAAGAACTATCCCAGGGTTAAATTTTTCTTTTTTCCAAGCTATTGTGCATGGCTCTAAATCCTCAAATAATTTACTAACCATTTTCACGATTTTATTAGTCATCCACACAATAAATCTGTCGTTTTTGTTATCAGCAAACAATACCCCTTTTATGAATCCTAAGGCTCCACCTGGATAATAAAACTCACCTGTAAGATCAAAGGAGGAATGGGTGTGAGTAGCATGTAGAAATATTCCATCTGGTTTTAATGGTTTAAATTTTGAAATCAATCTCTTTTTAATATACTCAACAATCGAAAGTGGTAATTTTAATATATCAACCGAAATAAGTAGTAAGGGATGTATATTATTACCAGTATCTATATTTAATAAAACACCGTAAGCGTGGATATCATCTAGTTTTCCTAAGCAAGGATTTTTGCGAGCATATCCTGCCATGGGTTTCCCTATGTAATCTTTCGGTGTAATATTTGTCCTATTAAACGCAATTTGCATTGGATTATATTAAATGGGTTTTGCTCAAAAAGTTTTCTTTTTAAAATTCTAAGATAAAAAGAACTACATTTACGAAAATTTTTATTTTTTTAAATATTTCTTCTAACAATTAAGTAATTCTAATAATTATTGATGGTTTCTTATAATGATTTTAAATAAATTAGAAATATTAGGTATGGAGGGTACAATCTCCAATTACAAACAAGGGCGTCATACTCTTCACCCTAAACATTGCATAATCGTATTCCCAAATATCACCAACAGAAAAGAAGCTAATAAATTAATTGGAAGGACAGTAGTATGGGTAAGTCCTACGGGAAAACAACTAAAAGGGACGATTACACGAGCCCATGGTAATAATGGTGCTATTAGAGCTCATTTCAAAAAAGCTGGCGTCCCTGGTCAAGCACTGGGAACTAAAGTGAAAATTATAAAATAACTATTTTTTAAGTCTCGCTCTTTCAAATTTTAGGGTCATTTTTTGTAATATAGCAATAACATACCGAAATTAATACTATTTTTTCATCTATTTCTGTTGATAAAGCGATCAAAAATTGTGTGTTTTTAAATTTAAATAATTCGGGTTTAAAACTAATTATGTCGGATCAACACGTCCAAATTTGCCGTTTCTGTCAAAGAAATGTGAAATTAGCATATTATTGTGAAAAGTGTGGGATCAGCTGTTGTTCCGATTGCTTACACGAAGAAAAAATAAAAACATTTATTTGTCAAGAGTGTGACTCAACGAATATATCTATTTCTGAATCAGGAGATAAGATATGTGAAGATTGTGGCGCTCAAAGGATTGTTCAAAAATCTCAACTATTAAAGTCTTGTCCGAAATGCCATTCAAACCAAATTATTAATATCTATGAAAAAAAAGAAGATTTAGAAAAAAGTTTTTTGGATTTAATTAAAAATTCAAGATTCTTTATAGCTCCCTTAAGAGATTTACTAAGTTCTTTATACCAGTTAAAACAAAAAGTCATAGATGCAAGAGCTCCCCCTATTAGGTGTTTTCATTACCCTACTATGGAATTAGACTTATTAGCTCTGTTCAAATTATTTATATATGCGAAAGAAAATCTTATAGAAAAGATTCGTAATTTTATTCAACATCTGTCCCTTAATAAAGAATATTTTTTTGATATTTACACGCAACAAAATTCCAACATAAAGATTATCGAAGATATTTTAGAAAATTTAACTAGAAGTTATAATTCAATAAATTATTTTATAGACAATAATGTTAAAACAATTAGCACGAGCATCGAGACTCTTTCAAAAAATCTTAATTTTATTGATAAGATAACTTTTTATTTCATAAATTATCTAAAGTTTCTAAATTTAGCCGAAAAAGAAAAACCCGTTTATGCGATATATGCCAAATTATCCAATGGTCTTAATACTCAAGATAAATACAAAAAAAATAAAGGAATTCTCTTCATTACTAATTTTGACCTTTCATTTGTCCATGAACATGGGAAGAGAAAGAAAAAGCAAGAGGGTATTTTTAAAGCTCCTGTAAAGGATTTAACTAAAGTTCAAATCAGAGGAAAAGTCTTCAAGAAGCTTTATATTGAGTTTCCTTACGGTAGATACGAATTCTCTCTTCCCCCCAACTCTATTTCTAGAGTTTTAGATTATATTATGCTTGCGAGAAGTTTTGACGAGACTATCGTTTATGATAAAGAGGCTGCCAAAAAACTCTTTAACATTGAGGTTGATTTGAGTGATTTAGCAAACTTTATTGAAGAAGCTATTAATTCATTCTTCAGTTTGAAATGTCAATATAACAATGTTAAACCCAATAATGGAATGGCTAAATACGGTCAAGTACCGCAGGCAATTAACCAAAACCCGAATTACATGCCTAATATCCCACCAAGTCAGCCTTTATATAATCCATATCAAAATAATAATCCCAATGATCCAAACTTTCCCTATTATGCTAATCCGAATTATAAAAATATACCCGAAAATCCATTATACTATCATAGGAACATTAAAAACCCTGGAGATTTAAATTATTATTACAATAACATACCGAATAATACTCCATCGGTTTTTAATCAAAACGAATTTTTCTTACAAAGCTTAATCGATAACAATAGAATACAAAACTACAAACCTACGAGTTTTAACAATAGTTTTGGAAATCCTATTACAAACGCGGAAGAAAAAATTTTATTAATGAGAAAATTAGAACAATTACAGAAATACGGTAAAATTTTCCCTAACGCTCCACCCAACAACTCACATATCTTTGATGCTATGAAAAACGATCCCGCATACTATGAACCGATAGAAAAAGGTAGATATATGCCACAATATCACGATTTTTCAAAAAATCACCTATCCGAATTTTTCAATAGTGATTCTATTTCAAATTATCCTAACGAAGGGTCAAAACCTTACTCTAAAAAGCATAGTAAGACAAGACGTAAAAAAATGTTTGACCTAGAAAAAGAGAAATACAGCCTTGAAGAAACGCTAAAAGCGTTAGATTCTAAATTTGAATCAGGAAATATCTCAGAAATAGATTTCTTTAAAAACTTTAAGAATTTACAAAAGGAAATTTATATAATCGAGAAAAATATTGAGGTTTTAGATGACAACACGGAAGATGAAGAGTTCTTAAGGAACACATCAAAGGAAATTGATAGAAAAAAATATTACACTTGATCAGTTAACTGCCTTCTAACTCTTTTCGTAATTTTTCTATCTCATCCTGCAGCTCTACTTTTTGTTTTATCTCAGGTTCTTCTTCTATTTCTTCAAACTCTGAAATATAAGCAAGTTCGTCATCAGGGACAGCTGGCATTTGTCCGCCCTGCTCGAGTAGCATTTCCGTTTCGAGTTGATCCAATTCGGCAGTTATATCAATTGCTAAATCAATTTCAGGATCGCCAGCAAGAATTTCTGCAGATTCCTCTATTTCTGACACATATAATTCAGAGTCCTCTGCGATTTCAGCGATCTTTTCGGGGGCTACTTTAGTTGCAATTCCAGCTAACTCGTCTCTAATTCCCCCCATTAAATCACCTGTCATTGAAATCATACGACCCTCGGATATAGCTTCTATTTGGCGTTCAATTTTAGCCCGAATATTGTTCTGGCGATCTACCTTCATTTGATACTGTTTATGTTGAATCAGATAATTTTTAGCTCGGTTTCTCTCTCCTCTCTTTATCGCAATTTTAGCGTTCTTTCTTGCTATTTCTGCTCTTTTGTTGAAAGTTTTATTTGATAGTGCAATTTTTCTGATATGTGCTTTAGCTTTAATAACAAGTTCTTCCTTTTCTTTACCTTTTCTGGGAAAAAGTTTCTTCTTCAGTGCCATAATATACTAGAATCTCTTTTATAATTAATATGAATTTTTTAACTTAAATATTTAATAGAATTTAATTTAGTATAATAATTCCTATCAATAAAACTTTAAGAGTCCAAAGTTTGAGATTGAAAATAAGTGAAAAAAATTATACTAAATTTCGGTGAAAAATCGGATATTTATAATGAGTTAGTACAAGAAGCATTTAATATGAATTTCCTTGATTTTCTAGTTTCGAGAGATACCTTTTCGGAATTCGAGAATATTGAACGTATAACCACGTATAGTAGAGATTTGGGTATTAACGCACAAAATTTAATTGTAAATGATGCAAGTGAGAAACCCTTAGAAATTGATAAAGGAGTCAAGATTGGGCTTTATTCCGAATTAAAATCGAAACAAAACGAAAATTATATCATAGGAGAATCAAAAAAATTTGATTTCATTATAGTTAAAGCACAGGACTGGAAAATCATTCCCTTTGAAAATCTCATCGCAAAAATGCGTAAAAATGATACAGAATTAATTGCTTCGGTTGAGAACATAAATGAGGCAGAATTGATGTTGAAAACTCTTGAAGTTGGAACGGATGGAGTATTAATTACTCCTAAAGATGTCAATGACATCATAGAATTGAAAAAATTATTAGTAACCGAATTTGGGGTTGAATTAATAGAAGCAGAAGTTATATCTTTACAAAATGTCCCAGAGAGCGAAAGAGTGTGCATTGATACTACATCATTATTGAAACCAGGGGAGGGAATGCTTGTTGGAAGCACTGCGAAAGGATTTGTATTAGTGCATGCTGAGGTTTTTGATACGCAATTCGTTTCCTCAAGACCTTTCAGAGTAAATGCTGGAGATGTTTCAGCATATATTCTTGTTCCGAGCAAGGGTACTAACGAGGAATATCGGACGAAATATTTAAGTGAATTGAAAGGAGGAGATCAAGTTCTAGTAGTAAATTCCTACGGTGAAGCCAAAAGTGTTACAGTAGGTAGAGTGAAAATTGAAACGCGCCCTATGTTAAGATTAGAATTAGAAATTGATAAACAAGGTAAAAAGATCAGAATTAATTATATTGGTCAAAATGCAGAAACAATTCGATTGGTTAATTCAGTTGGAATCCCCGTATCGATAGTAGATATTAAGGTTGGAGACAAAGTTTTGGTTCATATTGGTCCCGAAGCAACGCACTTTGGCATAAAAATTAAAGAAAACATAATTGAAAAATAGAACCATCCCATTTTTCTATTCCCTTTTAAAAATATTAAATATAATAGAAATGTTAAAGGTTGTTTGATAAGATGATATATTGGTCTCTATTATTACATATGTATCAACCTACTTTTCAAGATAGTAGGGTATTGCGACGAATTGATAAGGAGTGCTATAAACCTCTATTAAGAATGCTTGAAGAGCATGACAATGTTAAAATTAGCCTTAATATTAATGCTGTACTAATTGAAATGTTATATGAATTTGATCTAAGCGATACAATAGAAATTTTACAAAATTTGGAATCTAGTAATAAAATTGAAATCACTGGTACTGCAAAATTCCATCCGATCCTTCCACTAATTCCACAAAGGGAATCTGAACACCAAATTGAAATAAATGAAGAGGTTGTAAAAAATGAGTTTAAACAATGGAAACGAGGAGGATTTTTCCCTCCTGAAATGTCAATTAGTTCTCAAGTTGCAAAGTACATCCGAGAAATAGGGTATAAATGGGTTATTATGGGCGGTATAGCCTGTCCTGTAGATTGGCCTACTGATCAAATATATAC
>JAGXNZ010000236.1 GCA_019894655.1 Promethearchaeota archaeon
AAACAATTTTCTTGATAGCGGGGAAAGAAAAAGTAAGATTTTGCCCGATTACTATAATTAGAAATGCCAGAAAAATCCCTTAAAATTCAAAAATTTTAAGTTCTAAGGAAGATGTTAAGGTATATCTCTATAAGGAATATTTTAAAAAAGAATTAATTGAATTTTCATGGCTAAACCTAAAGGGCTCTATGCCGCAAGACAACTTAGAAATATTAGAAAGAAGCTTAGATGGAGTAAAACTAAATATAAAAGGAAAAAACTTAAGTTAAAACAGAAAGTTGACCCTATGGAAGGATCTCCTCAGGCATTAGGTATCGTGCTTCAAAAAGTAGGGAGAGAAAGTAAACAACCTAACTCTGCTATTCGAAAGTGCGTTAGGGTTCAGCTAAAAAAGAATGGAAAAACTATCACTGCTTTTCTTCCGGGAGATGGTGCTCTTAATTTCATTGAAGAACATGATAGAGTAGTTGTGGAAGGGATCGGGGGAGCGAAGGGTCGTGCAGTAGGTGATCTTCCTGGCGTACGATGGCGCGTAGTTATGGTAAACGGTGTAAGCTTACAAGCGTTAATCTCCGGCAAGAAAGAAAAACCATTGAGATAGGTGGGAATTATGAGTAAAGTGAAAAAAGATATTAAACTCTTTAATAAGTGGTCATTTAACGACATTGAAATTAAAGATTGGACTTTGGAAAAATATATTAATCTGAGACCAGTTATAATTCCTCATACTGCGGGAAGACACGAACATAAACGCTTTTGGAAAACTTCCAAAATATCTGTTATTGAGCGTTTTGTAAACAGATTATTAGCACCTGGTTTTATAGGTAGTAAAATTAAAGGACATAAAAGTTCATATAGTTCTGGCAAAAAAAGTAAACTCTTAAGGAACTTAGAAATTGCTTTTACTTTATTAGAGTTAAATACGGGTCAAAACCCCATTCAAGTGCTAATTGACGCAATATGTAACTCAGCACCTAGAGAAGAAACGACACGTATTGCTATGGGTGGAATTAGCTACGCATCTGCTGTAGACGTAGCGCCACAGCGTCGAGTAGATTTAGCAATCAAATATTTAGTTCAAGCAATTGGCTCAAGTTCTCACTCAAACGAAAGAGCTTTTGCTGCGAATATCTCTAAGGAGATAGCATTAGCTTCTCAAGACTCTCAAGAATCTAAAGCGGTAAAAAGGAAAGAAGAGGTAGAAAGAATCGCCGTTTCCGCGAGATAAGATTGGAATACTTCTCGAAATTATTTAAATTCCAAACTCTTTTTTAACCCACTCTCGAGTTACTGGGTCATCAAAATCCTCATGAGTCATTTCAGCAAGGAGATTTACTTCAAAACAATTTTCGCAAAACTATTTTTCCAGCCAAGGCACCCATACAACATCTTGAGGGATTGGTCGATCTTGAGGATTAAATCCGTGTTTTTTAGCTTCCTGAAACGAGACACATGCAGCTCCAAGACCACATTGTAAAGTTGACCTATGAAATTGATGATAGAGTGTGTTCCATTCTCTCCTCAATCCAAGGGCAGTTAAATTATTTAACTCCTCTTTTACGGCTAATTTCAGAATAGTTCTTAAATTCAGACTTAGCCGAAGTGACTAATGGATTTTCAATATGATTTTACGGATTTTCTTCGATTTCATAAGAAGTGTTATATTTATATTATTATTGATATTTATATTTGGAAAATAGCGATGGGTGGCATTTGTTATGCATCAACTGTAGATATATTGCCAAATGTCGAGTAAATTTAGCGATTAAATATTTAGTCCAATCAATTGCCTCAAGTTCTCATTCAAGCAAAGGACTTTTGCAGAAAATGTTTCAAAAGAGTTAGCACTAGCCGCTCAAGACAAAATTGAATCTAAAGCGATTAAAAGAAAAGACAAAATTGAAAGGATAACAGGGTCTGCTCGTTAAAAATCTTTTGGAATCATTTTTTCAATCCTTTTTAATCATTTAACTTAGCAGTAATATTTCAAAAGTGTCTAAAATTTAATTTAATATTAGTAATACTCCTAATATGCTTTCGAAGCTAAAAAAAAATTGAAATTATTGATCGACATATCACCTATATATTACCTAATTATATTTAGAGATTATAAAATTCCTAATTTTTATATATCTCCTAAGTATATTATTTAGTTAATCAGAATTAATGTTAATTATTACGACTTAGACTTGAATTGAATTCCGACAAAAATCAAGATGTTTTAGAAAAACAACTTAAAACACTAGGTCAAAAAATAAGGATCGACATCTTAAAGAAATTAAGCCTAAGTCGTAATCCTTTACCTTATTCATCGCTACAGAAGGAAGTATTAGGCAGTAATCCAAATGCTGTTAATTTTTCATTTCATTTAAAAGCGTTAAAAAATAGCGTTTTAATAGATTCTTCCGAAGACGGTTATATCCTAAGTACCGTAGGGAAACAGATTTTAAAAAATATCGTGTCAATCGAGCAAATCCTCAACGACAAGAATAAAAAAATTATGATCAGAACCTCTAAGTATTCAAAAGAACCTTTTGATTCGAGGAAAATTCAAAAGTATCTAATTAAGGAAGGTCAAGTAGAGGTGCATTTAGCAAAACAGATTGCTAATAAAGTTGAAGAACATTTATCAAAAACAAATATAGAATATTTAACAGCTCCTTTAATGAGGGAATATATAAACGGTATTCTATTGGAAAATGGTCAAGAAGAGATTAGACATAGGTTGACTCGATTAGGTACTCCTCCTTATGAAGTTTCAAGATATTTTGATAACAATAGAATTAATCCCGAACAGTTTCTTTCTAAACTTGGATCAGAGGTTTCAGAGCAATTTTTATTGCTAAACTTGCTACCAAAGAATTTAGCAGATATGTATTTGTCTGGAGAACTAGTTTTATTGAACTTAAATTACTGGAGCCTAAGGCCATTGGGCTTTTATATAGACTCAAATTCAATCGTGTCTTATCTTTCAAAACGGAAATTAGTAGATATTAATAAATTAGAAAACCCAATTGAATTGATTAAGCTGTTTTATAATTTCTTTGGTGTTTTGGGCAAGATAGAGCCTTTCTTCTCTGAAGATATTCTGATAGGTAGTTTTTCTGACTTTTTATTCAAGAGTATTTATTCTAATGAAAATTCAAAAACTCTTATTAGTTTCCTAAATTCGGAGATTATTAATCATACAAATAGAATCTATGACCAAAAGCCTCATCTCTCTTTAGATCTTTCTTCTTCAGAAGTGTTTGAAGATTTTAGCTCCTTGAATTTGCAAAACTCGTCTATCTCTTACTTTTTGGATAGATTATTTAACCAAATTGATCAAAATGATGGATTTACTTGTCCTCTGATTGTATTAGACCACTCTTTAATGCTTAATAATAAGTCTGAACATGAATTCTTAAGGAAAACCATAAACTCACCTCATTGTAACGATATCATCTTCTCCTTAAAAAATAGCTTAAACTTACTAAATTCTACTTTAATAAATATGAATAAGGGTAATAACAAGGAAGAACCTAAAAGCGCTGTTGTTTTGGATAAGATATTAGTAAATTTACATAAAATTGCTGAGAATTCTAAGCAGAATGATTCTCTCTTTTTTGAAAATGTTCAAGAAAAGCTTAATTCAGTATTTGAAATTTTTGCTTATAAAAAAGATTTGATAAATAGAAAGTTATCTACTTCAAAAGAATGGAATAGAATTACCTCTGATTTCATTAAACCCGAATCCGTTAGTTGGGTAGATGACTCGTTAAAATCGGTTAGCTTTTTCGGATTAAACGAAGCCATAAAAACACATTGCGGTATCGAGATCGATAGGATAGAAAACAGCGAATCGTTCGCTTACAATTTACTAAGGTTTATGAAAAATATTATTAACGAAATAAATCGTGACAACAACGAAACCTTTATCCTTACTCAGCCACATAACGGCAGTTATCTTTCTAAACATTGTTGCAGTAGTACGGATGAATTAGGTAATTGTCTTAACAAATATAGCATAAATATGATACGAAAAAATTCAAAATTAACATTGGAGAAACGAATTCAGATTTATAAAAATTTTGAAGGCATAATTGATGGAGGTAGTGTTTTTACATTTGATGTAAATAACAGGCCCATAAATGAATTAATTCCACTACTATCTCGATCAAAAGTAAATAAGTTTCAATTAAAAACAGAATAATGAAAGATTAGTCAGATAATAACTCCGCTAGGATTGCTTTTCTCATAGGTATTCCATAATAAGCTTGTTTGAAATAAATTGATTTAGGAGATTCATCGATTTCCGGTGAAATTTCTGTAATCCTTGGCAAAGGATGCATAATTTTTAAATCTTTTTTTGTTTCCTCCAAGTCCTTCCTCCCAAATACATAGAAATCTTTAACTCTTTCATATTCTTCGATATCAACAAATCTTTCTTTCTGAATTCTCGTGATATAGAGAACATCTAAAATGCTTAAAATATCTCTATATTTTTCTATTTCTTTGTATTTTACTTGTCGTTGTTGTAAGAAGTCTTTATCTCGTTTACGCAACATCAAATCTCTAGGACTAATAAAATAAATATTTGCGTCGTAATTTGAAAGCAATATGGACAAAGAATGTACGGTCCTTCCATATTTCAAATCCCCCATTATTCCGATATTTAAATCGTCTAAACTATGACCCTCTTCAGTAATTGTTAATAAATCTAGTAATGCTTGGGTCGGGTGCTCACCACTTCCTGAACCGGCATTTATGATAGGAATTTTTGAGAATTTTGCTGCCAACCTGGCTGCTCCCTCTAAATTATGTCTCATTACGATACCATCGCAGTAGTTTTCTACAGTACGAATTGTGTCAGCAATACTTTCTCCTTTTGTTGTCGAAGAAACATCACCAGTATGAAAACCTATCACATTTCCACCTAAGCGATACATCGCAGATTCAAAACTTAAGCGGGTCCTAGTGGATGGTTCAAAAAATAGAGTAGCAAGAATCTTACCCTTTAAAATTTCTGCGTCCTTTTCGTTATGTATCATACTTTTAGCTTTTTTTAAGATAAAATCTATATTCTCTCGCGAAAAGTCTTTTGCGGATATAATCCCCTCTCTAAATTTCTCTTTAAAAGACATAATTCAAAATGACAGTTTTAATAAAATTATGTAAATACCATTTAAATTATTTTTTATTAAATTTTGCTATTCCGATTAAGAAATAGCAGAACTAATAAAATTTAAAATTTATAAATAACTTATTAAGTTAAACTCTAAATTGAAGTTGTTTGAAAAATTTGAAATATCCTAAAACCATCAATAGATATTGTCCATCCTGTAGATCTCATACCCAGCACAGTGTTTCCCTTTATAAGAAAGGAAAAGAACGAATGCTCAATCACGGAAGAAGAAGATTAGAAAGAAAAAAAAAGGGTTACGGGTCTTTTCCAAAGGAAATCTTTCACAAGAACGCCAAAGTAAATAAACGATCATTACCCATATTAGAATGCTCAGAGTGTAATAAAAAGCATTATTCTAAATCATATAGAGTTAAAAAATTCGAACTTCAAGAAGTTTAAAGGTGATATATTATACCAAAAAAAAAAGCAAATAAGGAATTAATCCCCCAACCCCAAAGTAGGTTTTTAAGAGTTAAATG
>JAGXNZ010000237.1 GCA_019894655.1 Promethearchaeota archaeon
GAGATTGAAAGATTATCAAAAGAACCCATGATACAAAAGAAAATAGCAAGGTCTATATCCCCAGTTATCTATGGAAGAGACGAGTTGAAAATGGCGACAGCCTTAAGTTTATTTGGAGGTACTAGAAAGCTACGACCCGGGGGAGGATATAAACGAGGTGATATACATATTTTATTTGTAGGAGATCCAGGTACTGGTAAATCAGAGATTCTAAAAAGCGCAATCGAAATATCACCCCGTGGTTTGTATACCTCAGGGAAAGGCTCAACTGCAGTAGGTCTAACCGCTGCGGTTATTAAAGATAACGAAACTGGTCAAATGAACCTTGAGGCAGGGGCCATTATTTTAGCTAATGGAGGGGTCGCTGCTATCGATGAATTTGACAAAATGGACACATCTGACCGCTCAGCTCTTCACGAAGCGATGGAACAACAAACTGTTAGTATTGCTAAAGCAGGAATCGTCGCTACTTTAAAAGCCCAAACAGCAATCATAGCGGCAGCAAATCCTCGCACTGGAAGATACGATCGCTACAAAACACCGACACAAAATATTCATCTTCCACCATCACTTTTATCTCGTTTCGATTTAATTTTTATAGTTACAGACAAACCTGATCCTGCTAATGATGCACAAATGGCAGAGTTTATATTACAAAATTCAATGGAAGGGCCGAAGGATAACAATAATAGCAAATCAGCTCCTATTGACAGTGAACTTTTAAAAAAATATATTAAATATGCAAGAAGGAAATGTTTTCCTGTATTGAGTGAAGAAGCAAAGGAAAAAATCAAGGCCTTCTATCTACAACTACGAGGTCAATACGACAGCGAAGATGCGATTGTTTCGATCCTAGCAAGAAATCTAGATGCTCTCGTGCGATTGAGTGAAGCTTATGCAAAAATGTCATTAAGAAATAAAGTACTCAAAAGCGATGTTGAAGAAATTATCAAATTATTTACGAGGTATTTAAAAGACACTGGTTACGATGAAAGCACAGGAAAGATTGATATGGATAGGATTTTAGTTGGACAATCTCGAAGCTCAATCGGTAAACTTGATAAAATGCTTACCAGATTAAAAGAAATATTTGAAGATAACAACTGGAAAGCTTTAGAAAAGATAAATGTTATCCAAATTCTTGAGCTTGAAGAAGGTTTGGATGAAAAATGGATTAAAGATGCTTTGGAAGAACTTGTTAAAGAGGGCACTCTTTATGAACCAAGGAATAACACGATTAAATTTACTAATAGGGACGATTAACTCCTCTTTAATTGATAAATCTTTATTTAAAATAAATCAAAACTAATTTTTTTTCTTGAGATGGATTTACTTATGACACAAAAAAAAGAGGATATGGAGGAGGAATTTGTCTTTGAATTTTATGATGAGGCCCATGCTGAGTCCTTAGATGCTGTTGAAGAGCCAGAAATACCTGAAGAATATAATGTAGTTGATTTTAACACAGAATTAAACGAAGAACAACTCAGAATTGTGAATAACATTCAAGGTACCATGTTGGTTATTGCAGGAGCCGGTTCTGGAAAAACGAGGACTATCGTGTATTCTGTTGCTAAACTATTAGTGTCCGGAGTAAAACCTAGCGAAATAATGCTTGTTACCTTCACGAACAAAGCCGCTAACGAAATGATCAAACGAGTAGAAACATTACTTGGAAAAAAACCAAAGGGTATATGGGGGGGTACTTTCCACTCAATTGCTAGCCGATTTTTGAGGATGTATGCAAAAACGCTTGGACTAAAACCGAATTATACAATTATGGACGAAACGGATGCGAAAGGATTAATGACATTATCAATTGAAAAAGCAGATGTAAAAGATCTCGAAGAAAAATTTCCTACATCCACAATGGCAAAAGCCATATTATCGTTTTCAATCAATTGTAATAAGACAATTCGTGAAGTAATTCAATGGAAATATAACCATCTTGATAGCGATGCAATTATTGCCAAATTACACGAAGTCATTAATATTTATAAAGAGAAAAAAGCAGAAGATAGTTTAGTGGATTTTGATGATTTATTAGTCTTCTGGAATCGGCTATTAGATGAAAGGTTTGTTGCGAAATTAATCGCTAGGAAAATTAAATATGTATTAGTTGACGAATATCAAGATACAAACTATATACAAGATGAAATTATTTATAAAATTGTACAACAAAATACAGAACATAATTTAATGGTTGTTGGTGACGATTCACAAAGTATATATGCATTTCGAGGCGCCAATATTCAGAATATCTTGAATTTTGAGAAAAAATATAAAGATTGCAAAAAATATGCTATAACATACAATTATCGTAGTGTTCCTGAAATTTTAGATTTAGCTAATGAGTCAATAAAGCGTAACATCTCTCAGTATAAGAAAGAGATGCATACTACACGTAAAAATGGAATGAAACCTATTCATGTTTCAACTGAGTCTGATGAATACCAAGCAGAATTTATAGTTTATATGATAAATCAATTGAAATTTGAAGAGTATGATTTAGATGATATTGCTGTTTTATATCGTGCTGGTTATCACTCGTTAAGAATAGAATTGGAATTACAAAAATATAAAATCCCATATGTTGTTCATTCAGGGGTGTCCTTCTTTGAACGAGCTCACGTTAAAGATTTACTAGCACATTTGCGTATTATTCAAAATCCGCAAGATGAGATCTCTTGGTCAAGAGTATTAGCATTGTTTCAAGGCATTGGAAAAAAGACTTCCTCTAAAATTTTCGATATGATATCGGCTATAAACAACCCTTTAGAAAATCTAACTTTAGATAACAATATCTTAAAAATATTAAATAAATTGAAAATTCCCAAGCTTTTAAGAGAAGAAATTTGTGATTATTTAAACAATTTTTTTATATCTATTAAATATAACAAACCTAATGAAGTTATCAATAATTTAATTAACCAATTAAGAAAAAACTTAAAAATTCAATATAATAATTGGCAAGATCGCTTAGAAGACCTAAAACAAATTAGTATTTATTCCCAAAATTTTGATTCTGTTCCTCGATTTTTGGATACAATAACACTGAACAAATCCACCTTTGAATCTAAAAAAGTAGGTTTATCATCTATAGACAACCAATCACCATTAACACTTTCCACAATTCATAGAGCAAAAGGTTTGGAATGGAAAATTGTGTTCATTCCAATGTTATCCGATAATTTATTTCCATCGAGCAAGGTTAAAATTAATTCTCCAACATATGAGGAAGAACGGAGAATCTTTTATGTAGGAATTACCAGAGCGAAAGACAAATTATTTTTAATATCTCCTAAAAGTATTAGAGTTTTCAAAGGTCAAAGAGAGTTAAAAACCTCTCAATTCATTAGAGAATTAAATCCAAATGTTTACAAAAAAAAAATTCATAACCATTATAATTTAAATCAATTAAGTCAGAATGAAGTTTTAATTAAAAGAAAACCAGAAAAAAAGAGAGAATTACCTTTATTTACAACAGCAGATACACTATTAAAAGATTAATTTAAAACTCAATCTAGACTTAATAATTTAATATTCTTTAGTTTTAATGAAGTGAAGAGTTTCATGAAAGCGGCTGTATTTATTGATGTAAAAAAAATTGATTATAGAGAGGATTATCCAAAACCATCTCCAGGAGAGGAGGATGTAATCGTAAAAACGCATTATTGTGGAATTTGTGGAAGTGATATAACTAATTATAAGTTCAAGATGTATCAGGTACCTATAATTATGGGTCATGAATTTTCGGGGGAGGTTGTAGAAATCGGTTCTAATATTGCTGACATAAAATTAGGAGATAAAGTTTGTGGAATCAATGTTGCGTTAGATATCGATAAAGGGCAATTAGACGGATTGGGAATTTTTAAAGATGGAGGATTTGCTGAATTCGTAAGAGTTCCAAGAAAATATTTATTCCAAATACCAAAATCGGTTTCAACTAAAGAAGCCGTAATGATTGAGTCATTTGCTAATGTTTGCAGAGCAGTAAAATTATCTAATATTACAGAAAACCAAAATATAATTATAATAGGAGCGGGAAATATTGGATTATGCTTTTTAAGTTATTTATTGATTAAAAAAAAACCTCATTATATCATCGCAATTGAGCCACAAGAATTTTTAAGAGAAAAAGCTAAAGAATTCGGTGCAACCGAAGCTTTTAATCCAAACCCAGCAAAAATTAAAAATTTTTTAAAAAGAAGCGGAAAGCCTTCTTACATTTTTGATTGCGCAGGAAATCAAAAGTCGATCTTATTGGCAATAGATTTAATAAAAAAAGGAGGGTCTGTTATCCTAGAGGGAGTTTTTAAAGGGAAAGTTACATTTCCTATGTTTCTGTTGAATTCAAAGGAAGTTAGTATTAAAGGTGTTTTAAGCCACGATCGTGAGGATATTCTTTGTGCTATAGATTTTTTTTCTCAGAATAATATTAATCCAAATAAGTATATATCTCAAATTATACCTATTCAAGACACTCAAAATGCTTTTGAGAAATTTCTTGATCCTGGTCAAAGAGAATTTATAAAACTCGTTATTGAGGTATAACACTCAGAAGATAAATTAGTAAATTTATTTCATGCTTTGGATTTAATAATCGCTTCAGCTATTTGATGAAATGCTTTTTCAACATTTTGACCATATTTTGCAGAAGTATGAATAGTTGTTTTTACTTTGCTAATTTGAGCTAATTTTTCAATATCGTTCTTAGAAATAAGGGGGGCCAGATCCACCTTATTTACAACTATAATCTTAGGAATATCTCCACAATTCTTTCTGAGATCAGGAATCCAGAACTCCGACAATTGTTCAAAAGTTTTTATCCTGGTTATATCCCCAACTATGAGAGCCCCATGAGTTCCTCCATAATACATCTGTCTCATCTTTATCCATTTTTCTTGCCCAGCAATATCCCAAATTTGGATGGAGACTTTATCACCTGATTTTAATAACAGTTCCTTAACAAATATGTTTGTACCTATTGACGCCCTATAATCTTGAGAAAAATGCCCAGATATAAATTTTTTAACTAAAGAAGTCTTACCTACTCCAGCTTCTCCGATAATTACGATCTTAATCCGATAAACCATTCTACTTAAACAATTGATGTTATCAAATATATATATTTGTAGCTCTACTAAAAATAAAAATTTGCATAAAAATAAAAGTTGGAAACATTAATCTGGAAGGTTTAAAATGTCTTTTTAAGTAAAAACATACATAACTTCTTCTCGGCTAAATAAATAGTAACTTTTTTAAAGAATAACGAAAAATCATTATTCAATAGTTTTAAAAAACATTTAATTGGTAAAAATGACCACAGGGGTAATATATGACGATATTTATCTTAGCCACCGTATTGGCACACATGTTGAGAGTCACGAAAGACTAATTGGAATCATGGATTTCTTAAATAAGAAAAAATTATTAGAAAATCCAGACTTTAAGTTAATTCGACCTAGAAAAGCTACTACAGATCAAATCAGATATGTTCACCAAGAGAGTTTAATTAAGGAAGTAAAAGAAGTTAGTGAAATATCTCGTATTACTGGTCATATTCAGCAGCTTGATATGGACACGGCCGTATCAGCAAAGACATATGAAGCATCACTTTATAGCGTTGGTGGAAATTTAAATGGTGTTGATAAAATTATTGATGGTAAGGTTAAGAATGCTTTCGCTTTGGTAAGACCTCCTGGTCATCATTCAAACTCTTACAAATGTGCGGGTTTTTGCATCTTTAACAATGTAGCGATTGCTGCTGAATATCTTCTTAAAGAAAAGGGGCTAAAAAGGGTGGCAATAATAGATTGGGATTGTCACGCGGGAAATGGAACCTCTGATATTTTCTATAATGGCTCCAAAAATGGTGATGTAATCTTTTTTGACTCACATCAGGATGGTAGGACACTTTATCCAGGCACTGGTTTTATTAATGATTTAGGGAACAAGGCGGGGCAAGGTAAAATAATCAATTTTCCGATGCCTCCGAGAGCTGCTGATGATGTTAATATAATGTTTTTGGATGAAATTATAGCTCCTATTTGCCAAGAATTTAAACCAGAATTTTTCCTAATATCTGCGGGATTTGATACTCACTGGACAGACAGACTTACTAATATGGGTTGGACCTATCAGGGACCGGCTAATTATTTGAAGAAAATCAAAGAAATTGCTGGAGAATACGCTAGTGATCGAATTTTAATTACTTTGGAAGGTGGATACGAAATTGATAAGCAAGCTAGAGCTGTATATAATTGCCTTCAAGTTCTCGATAATAGTGAAAATGAACTGATTGAAGAAAATATAAGAGAATCTAATAGTGATGTTTTAAATTACGTAAGTAACAAAGTCATGCCTAAATTGAAAGAACTTCTTAAACCTTATTGGAATTGCTTTTAACTTTTAAAAAAGAACTCTAAGATATCGCCCATTTGTGCTATAGTTTATAAACATAAACCACTATTAAAGTTACAATTATTGATATTATTAAGCATAAACATAAGAGAAGAATATTATGTCGGACGAATATGAAAAAGACGAGGAAGAAGAATACAAACCTCGTGGTCCACCCCCTATACAAACTCCTCCAACACCACC
>JAGXNZ010000238.1 GCA_019894655.1 Promethearchaeota archaeon
CAACAATTTTCTGTAAATTCTCTTTAGCGGGTCCCATTTTTACACTCCCCCCTCGTATTCTGGTTTTGATATCCAATTATCGTACTCATCCTCTGGAACGAAAAAGAAATCCGTCATTTTCCCATCCCTCTGCTTGTTAAATACAGCTTTAACTCTTTTACCTTTTTTGATTTTTGAAGGAACCAAATTTTCTGAAAAAATTCCCTGAAGTAACGCGGTTTCAGCTCCATCTAATCTTATAAATCCCACTCCGTAAGGTATTGCTTTAATAAAAGCTGAAGTAGTATACCATACTATAGTGCTCACTTCGATAGTTCCAGACTGTTTAAGTTCCACCCAATCTGCAGGTTCGTAACAATCCGAGCAATTTATTCTTGGAGGCATCCAAGTTTTTCCGCATTTTGTACATTTTGTACCCAATAGTTTTTTTTTGTTCTTTAGCTCTATAAAAAACTTTGATTGTCCACCCATTGTGTATTTATAGTTAATTTTTATGACATCTCGAATTTGATGGTCTTGAAACTCTTCGCTCACCGTTTTTTCAACCCCTCCTCGTTTGTCATTACAATTATCGCAGCATAAGCGGCACCAGGACCTCCTATTGAGTGAGATATTGCTCTACCCTTAGTAATTGGTACTTGATGCTTACCAGCTTCTTCTCTCAATTGAAGTGCAGCTTCACCTGTGCTCATAATTCCCGTAGCACCAACTGCATGTCCACAACCAATCAAACCTCCAGAAGGACAGCATGGGAGCTCTCCGTCTAACCAAGGTCCCTCTCCGGGTTTTTCAAATGTTTTTTCAATCCACGGACCACCCTCTCCGAAAGGAACAAAGCCTAATTCCTCATAGCTTATTACTTCTTGACCAGAAAATGCGTCATGTAGCTCTGCTAAGTCAATTTGTTTTTTTATGTTATTATAATCTAAGCCAGCCATTTTATATGCTGCTTTTGCTGCAAAAATATTTGAATATAACCGTCCCATATCTTCGCGATTCCCAATAAAACAATCGGTGTTAGCCGCACCAACCCCTGTAATCCATATCGGGTTTTCGATTTTTAGCTCCTTCACTTTATCCTCTGATGCCAAAATAAGTGCAGCGGAGGCTTCAGAGTACAAACAACAATCAAGCAATTTGAAAGGAAAACATATTATACGTGAGTTTAGGACATTCTCCACACTCACTTTCATTGGAGATTGTGCTTTTGGGTTTAACATGGCATTTCCATGATTTTTTACACTTACATAGGCCATTTGTTCTTCGGTTGGGTTTCCAAATTCTTCGTAATGAGCGTTAACCATTGAAACATATGAACTAGCAGCCATCATTCCCATTGGGTATTCATACGTCATATCCGCTGAATAAGCGATTGCATTTAAAACTTCAGGAGTAGTAACACCAGTTTGTTCATCATAACAATCGTTACATTTCTCCACACCAAGACAAAGACATAGATCAGATAGCCCTGAGGCTACTTCCGCGTAAGCCATTCTCACCGTATATCCTCCAGTAGCGCCCCCAGAAGCTATTCGAGTTCCCGGTTTATTGTTCATACCAATGTACGAATTAATAAAGATATCCGGCATGAATTGTCGTTCAAATAACTCGTTATATATACCATATACAGTAGATTCTAAATTGTTATGAGTAATTTCTGCTCCATTTTTGTTCGCATCTCCTAAAGCGAGTTTAGTCGCATCGTAAGCGAGCTCGAAATATGTTTTATCCAAATATCTTGCTTTAAAAGGGGTGATTCCTATTCCAATTATAGCAACTTTCCTCATAATTTTCACTTAAAAATGTTTTTTGATAAGTTTGGTTTTAAATATATTTTATATTAGATTCGCTCGTTAATTAATGTTTCAACGATATGAAAAATGAATATTATAATGAAATCTCTTTAATTTTTGCGTTATCAAGGGCTCGCTTTTTAGCTTTTAATAAAAATATACCGTGAAATAGCGACCACAAGATAACCCCAGCGAGTGCAAACCATTGAATAGAATAGTACATATACAGTTCTTCTATTCCAACTATTAAAGAGAGAAGATATCTTATCCAAACTATACCATATAACGTGCCAGTAATAAATGATATAATCACTAGAATCTTGGAAACCTTTATATTTAAAAATTCAATTATCCCAATTAAAATTAAAGAAATTGTACCAGATACATAGTGAATTCCTGCAGCAATACCATGAATTAAGAATACCAGCAAAAAATTCCTCTCTGAGGGAACTACACTTAAGATATTATGGCTAATAATTGATAAAAAGGAACTCAGTGCGGTAATTTTGAATAAAAAAACATAACTCTCCTTATTATTAAAATAATTCATTAAAGAGATGTATGTAGGAATTTGACAGAAACTGGCAATTATTAATCCGACGCTATAAATTATACTTGAGATTACTGGTCCTGATACCAAATCACTTACTGCATATGATACTATATTGAAACTAGGATTCACAGATAAGATCAATAAAAATGAGATTAGAGCCGATAATGTCATCGATATTGCTCCAATAATTCCAAAATACCCTCCATTATCTCGAATGAATCTAATTATACGATTTTCCGTCAGATTACGCATTGTTGCTGCAAATTAAAGGTAATTAAAAATTAAAATGATATTTATGTCAATTGTACGACAACATTTAAAATTAACTTGATTTCAGGCGAATACAAAATTTGTTCATCAATGAGATGTTTTAAATAAAATTTCAATTTACTAATCGTATGAGTAATCAAGATTTAATTTTGTATGAATTGAGAGGACGTATCGCTATAATCACAATTAATAGACCAGAAAAAGCGCACTCATTTAACGGAGATATGTTAAAATCTCTACACGCAAAGCTGGTTAGCGCAGATAACGATGAAAAAGTTAGATGCATTCTGATAAAAAGTACTGGTCAAAAATTCTTTTCTGCTGGTTACGATTTGAAAGAAATTCAGGGTGATCCACAAAATGTTGCGATTATACAACAGTGGGGGAGAAAGGTTAATGAAACAATGCTTCTTATGAAAAAACCAATTATTGCGCAAATTCAGGGTATTGCGATTGGTTTTGGAGCAATGTTGATATTAGCTTCTGATTTAAAAGTGTTTGCAGACAGATCGAAAGAGGATTTATATTTAAGGCTACCGGAGCTTGCAATTTCAGCATTTCCTCAGACAGGGGCAACATTATTGCCTTTAATGGGGTTTGGTTTCAACTATGCAAAGAATGTACTTTATACAACTGATAAAATAGGAGTAAAAGAACTAAGGAATATTAACTTCCCTACAAGAGTTTTTCCACTTGATAAATTAGAAGCAGAAACTATTGCTTTTGCAAAAGAAATTAGTAAATATCAACCAAAATTCTCTATCTTCCTAAAATCAATGTTAACTATTATGGAAAAAGGTCGCATTAAGTCATATTTTGACTTAGAGGATGAGTGCGGGAAGGTGGCATATGATAACAACATTAAAAACTTAAAGGACATAGATGATTTTATAAAAGAGATACATCAGAAATTCACTTAAGTAATAAAAATAATAAAACATATTTGTACATTCTTGTCAAAAACGACAAAAGCGAACATATATTTATATTAGAGTTTAACTAATTTAATAGTAAAAAAAACTTAGTATTAAGTTTGGTGGAGATCCGTAATGCTTAATAGAATTGATCTAGACGGATTCAAAAAGGTACAAGAAGAAAAGTTATTTATCAATTTTTTAATATTGCTTCTTTAATCTGTTTTGCCACTTTAGTTGGATTTTCTGATTTAGTAATCGCACCACCAACAATGATAATATCTATTGCGTAAGATTTTATTTTTGGAATGTCGTTTAATTGAATACCTCCAGCTATCGCTAATTTGGGACAATTATATACATCCGCTAAAGATTTTAATTCCGATAGAGGAGAATGCCTTGATTCTTGACGGTCTAACCCACTATGCACTAAAGCGTAGCTTAATCTTCTCCCTTTATAATTAAGTGTTTTTATTTCTTCCAATCTCTTTTTAGGGCGTCTAGACATAATAAAATCGGCCATAATTTCTACCTTAAACTCATCAGCAGCGCGTAAAGTCTCCTCTATTGTAATATTGTAAGCATCGGCCAGTACAGTAACAATATCCGCGCGTGCTTTAGCAGCCATACGCACTTCAAGATATCCAGCATCAGCTATTTTTAAATCAGCACAAATTAATTTATCGGGATAAGTTTCTTTTAATATTCGAACAGCTTTTATACCTTCAGACTTTATTAAAGGTGTACCTGCTTCCAAAATATCTATATATGGTG
>JAGXNZ010000239.1 GCA_019894655.1 Promethearchaeota archaeon
CGTTCATGGAAAAAATGGTAAGAAATTTGGAATTATATACCACAAAGGAGAAATTTCTACTCATAATGCTAATGAAATGAGAATTGATTTACCCGAGGGGTTTTCATTTGAGGAATACCAGAAGAAGATTCCTTTCCTAACAAATAAGCGAGATGAAGAAATTGGTAAAAAGAGAAGTGAAAGAGGTAGGGGATTTATCCTCACAGAAAGTTTTATGTGTCCTAATAGTGCTCATGTCGATTATTTAGTAGGTCTTATCAAAGAGGTAGTAAAAAATTACCCAATTAAAGCTTTCACGGCGGATTATATTAGATACGATGGTTCTTTTACAGATCTGTGTGCATGTCCCCGATGCGTAAAAAAGTTTAGAACAGATTTTGGCGAGACAGCTAAAATGTTAAAAGGAAAAGATTGGATTGAGTTTAAAACAAATACAATTGCGGATTATGCTCAAAAGGTCCAAACTGCTGTTAAGAATATTGATAAAAATTGCCTTACAGGATGGTATAGCCAGGTAGGACCTAAGAAACTTGTTACTTTAAAAAGGCACGGTCAAGATTGGAAGAAGCTCTCATCTATTTTGGATGTATCTATTCCTATGGAATATCCCTATTTAGCAGGAACTCGAGATGATGGAATCTTTTGGGGTTTAGTAGGTGCCTTTTTTTATTGGTATTCTGTGAGAAATATGAAGAAGAGAATTCACGAATATAAAAGCCCTATATTAGCAGTTACAAACTCTGTCGAGTGTAATGTCGAAGAAATGCTAAAGCAAATGAAAACGTTTGATTTTGGTTTAGGAATTGGAGTTTTTAAATATTTTGGAACAACTGATGCTCAATGGATTGCATTAAAGGAATATGCAGAAAATGAAATCGGTTTAGAGAATTTAAATTAGCACTATGGCAAATTAATCAATTCACTGTATCGAAAGCAATTAGTCGTATGATCGTTTATAACTCCAATCGCTTGTAAAAAGGAGTATATTATGGTTGTTCCTATAAATTTAAATCCTCTTTTTTTCATATCTTTGCTAATTCTGTTTGAAAGTTCAGTATTTGAAGGTAAATCTTCCAACTTTTTCCAAGAATTATGAACTGATTTGTTATCAACAAAATCCCATATGTATTTATTAAATGAACCAAATACCTCTTGAATTTTAATAAAAGATTTAGCGTTTGAAATTACGGATAGAATTTTTAATCGATTTCGAATTATTCCCTCGTTTTGCATCAATTCTTCGATTTTTTCTTCTTCATATCTTATAATTTTATTATAGTCAAAATTATCAAAAGCCTTTTTAAAATTGTCTCGTTTCTGAAGTACTGTGTTCCAGCTTAAACCAGCTTGCATTCCTTCCAAAATCAAGAGTTCGTAAAGCATTTTGTCATTGTGTTGAGGTGTCCCCCATTCCTTATCGTGATACTCCTTCATCAATTCATTATAATCTGCCCATTTGCATCTTTTCATCATATTATTATTACTCCTCTTAATTTTCTTGCTTTTTTTTTATAAGATCGATATATTTACCGCCGTATTGCAGACAATTATTTTATCTGTAGTATCCCCTAATTTTTTAACCATTATCACTGCTATAACTAAACCTCCTTTTTCTATCTCAATTGATTTGGACCCAAATGGGATAGATCATCACTATATCCGCGTTGATCTACTCTTGATCCTATTCGCACTATAAACCTCTTCGTGAGCAAATATTACTCCTTTTACTCTAAATCTTCCACTAATTTAAGAAATTCAGTGTATTTAATGGCTGTCCAGCTTTCTGCAAAAGCAGCTCCTGCAGTTCGGGAAAGTAAGGAAACTTTCGCTGCTTCGTATTCGTTATCAGCTTCGAAAATATCTATAAAATCATATGGTCCTAATATTGCGTAATGTGCAATCCATTTAACAGTCGGAACTTTTTCGTTTACTAGTTTTAGATATTTTTCACCGTGTTCCTTACGGTTTTTTACTAAATTTGGGTTTTGAAGTTTAGTTGCTAGAATATATATAGGCATAGAAAAAATGATGATACTTTAACTTATAAATTTCTTCTTAAAATTTTATATTTCATGCTCTAAAATAATATTTAATAGACTTTACTCTTTTAAAGAAGTAGTAAAAAAAGAAATTAATAGAGAAAAAGGATTGAAATGCAAGCAAAAAAAGATTTTCCCTACGAAATTGACGAGAATTCTTATCATCGCTTCGAGCAGAAGTATAACATGATATACAGGAGATTATGGGATAAATCTCTACCTACTTATGGGAAAATGTTCGAGTATAATATAGACAATCATATTAACTCAGGTGAAGATGGATATTCTCGGATTGATTTTGCGTTGGTTGCAGCAGGATGGACTGTTTATGAAAAATTTCCTTTTGCTTTCAGTTGGCATAGAGAAGAACTAATGGACATAGGATATGGAATAGATTGGATGAGAGAAAAATATCTCGTTAGAGA
>JAGXNZ010000240.1 GCA_019894655.1 Promethearchaeota archaeon
AGCAGTATTAGAAAATTGACATCTTTGGGATGAGCCATACTAATTAATTGTCCAATCATACCTCCTACCAGGGAGTGACCAATAATTCCATACTTTTCATTAATATTTAGGTAAACCAAGAGATCCTCAAGATCTCTAATTATATCAAATCTAAGATTTTTAGAAAGATTAAGTTTTACGGTATGATCGCTTTTTCCATGCCCTAACGCATCAAAGGCTATAATTCGATATTTTTTTCTTAACAATTTAATTTGCCCTTTAAAAAATGAAGCTGATGAGGCGAAACCATGAAGTAGGATTATAGTACCCTCTGTACGATCCTTACTATCGCCGTTAATATCTTCATAATAAAGGTTATAACCTTCTTGGTTCTTAAAGAAGGGCATGGTATCACAGTTTTAATTCTTGGGTTTAATTTTTTAAATATAAGCATCAAGAAATACTTTACTAAATTGAAAATCTATGTAAAAAATCGAATTTCTTCTGAAATTTTTACAGTAATTCAGAATTGAATTGTAAAAATTACTGAATAATTTTCACCGTAAATTGGTGGCTTTAAAAACTAATAATATCGAAAAGAAAAAAATTTTCTATAAGTTCTTCGTTACACGCTTATTGCTATTAATCTCGAGGATAGTAGGCATGAAAATTCGAATTAATTTCTTGTAAATTTTCGTATTTTCTTTGTTAGGATTTTTGGAATCCACAAACCTTACCATTTTTTGAATTGCTTCATTAATGGAGTTGTATTTACCAAGTCCATAGAATCCAAGAATTGCTGCCCCTAATGCAGCTCCATCTTTATTTTCTGGGAGTAAAATTTTTTTATCAAGAACATCTGCAAACATTTGCGCCCAGAATCCACTATTCATTCCGCCTCCATCTACTTTTAGCTCCGTTGTCTTAACTTTTACAATGCCTTCTATTAAATTGAGATACATCTGAGCACTTAGTACAGCAGACTCCATTATAGCTCGAATCATGTGAGCTCTTTTATGATTGAAACTTAATCCGTGTATTGTACCCTTCCTAAAAATATATAATGGAACAAACAATAAACCATTACTTCCAGGAGATACTTGTTCCGCTTCTTTACTTAAAATATCATAAACATCAGTGTTAGTATCCTCAGATTCTTTAATTTGTAGTTGAGAAAAGTTGTCTTTAAACCATTTTAAAGCAGTTCCTGTTCCAGGCATCACTCCTTCAATAACCCACTTTCCCTCAACAACATGTGGAAAAGAAAAAATTGGTATATCGCCTGCAGGTTGAATAGGATGGTTAAAAACCAAATCCACAATAGTTCCTGTACCAGTCGTTACTTTAGCCTCTCCGTCATTAATTACTCCCAATCCTAATGCTGCACATTGTTGGTCTCCCCCTCCTAAAATTATAGGAATATCTTTTTTTAAACCCAAAGCTGTAGAAGCTTCTTCAGAGAGTTTTCCAATTACTTCCCCTGATTTATGGAGCTCAGGCCATAATCTTATTGGTATGTCATAGAGTTCAGCAAGATTTTCATCCCATTGTAATGTTTCCATGTTTAAAATGCCATTAATTCCATTCGTGGGATCCGTGACGCATTTTCCACATAATTTCATGTAAATGTACGAGTCTGTGCATATAATTTTAGAAGCATTATTGTATAATTCTGGTTTATTACTTTTAAACCATAAAATTTTTGGAATTACTCTTCTTAATCCTCCCTCTTCTTGGAATCCTTTAGAATCTGTAACTTCTCGTTCGTCCATCCATGTAAGCGCTGGATGTAATACTTCACCATTATTATCAATTAGAGTTGATGTCCCCCTTTGGGATGTTCCTACGATTCCAATTATCTCGTTAGGATTTACAATACCACTTTTTACAACTCTGTTACAAGTATTTTTAACAGCGTTCCACCATATTATTGGGTCCTGTTCTGATATACCGACTGGTTGTTCTACAACAGGATATTCTTCGTAAGCTTTAATTATTTCTCTTCCATTGAGATCAAAAATTACCGTTCTCGCCCCTGTAGTCCCAACATCAAAGACACATATTTTTTCGCTCATAAAATCACTTTTTAGTAATACTTCTTAAATTTAATAAATAATTTTCTCCAACTTTAAAAAACTTTATTTAATAATTCAGATACATCCATTATTTTAATCTTTTCTTTTTCTTCTTCTGTTAGTCCATATCCTAAACCCAGTTCACACAATGGACAAGCTGAGATAAAAATATTTGCACCAGTTTCTTTTAATTCAGTAACCCTTATCGTTGCTTCTTTAATCGCTAATTCCCTATCAGCCCAATGAGCTGTACCGCTCCACCCACAACAATGCACATATTCCTTATTATAGGTCGGTTCAACAATTTCTAAACCTTGGATCTTACCAAGAATATATCTAATAGATGAAGTATCATTTAAGTTTCTTGCAATAAGACAAGGATCGTGAATCGTCACTGTTTTCAATTCCTCAGGAATAGTTTTTGTAGGTTCAATTTTCCCCTCCTCTAATAACTCTTTGATGTATTCAACAATGTGCATTATTTTTTTATCAAATTTGATGCCAACACTTTCATATCTTTTAGTAAGCGCTAACACACATCCAGGGCAGTCTGAGACAATAATTTCAGCACCCGTTGAATCAATTAAGCTCTTATTTTTTTCAGCAAAATCTTTTGCTGTGGCAAAATCTCTTATGTTAAATGATGGACCTCCACAACAAACCTTATTGTCAAGATTAGTAGAGAATTTAATTCCTGCTTTTTTCAATACGTTTATATTAGCTTTTATAACCTCTGGGAATTTCATTGATTCACATCCAAGGTAATAAAACACATCAACATTACCATCAGATTCAATATTTTCTATTCCCTTTTCTTTATAAGTTTCGAAGATGTTGTATCCTTCGATAGTATTTGATTTTTGTAAATTTTCCATTTGTTCTTTACAATATTCCGGCATTAAACCTTTATCATTCAAGTCATCTCTAACAGTTTCTAAGAGAGAAACAACTGAGAATTCAAAAGGGCACCACACTTTGCAGTTTTCCTCATTAGTACACATGTACATAAGATCTATGAATGGCTTATTTTCTTCTTTTGTTGGGTCTATCTTTCCAACCGAAAGGTAATATCCAATTCTTGCTTTATAAGAAGGGCTCATAGTTTCAGTTTGAGAGGCTTGAAGTGTCCCACAATCAAATCTACATACATTGGGACATAGCATACATTTAATAAGATCATCTATATTCGCTTTAACTTCTTCTACGGGGTAGAAATTCTTCCTTTTAGTACGAAAATTTTTCATTAAGGTGGACCGGGTTTCTCTATCAGCCTTACTTATAAGTGGAAGCATCCATTTGTACTTTTTTAAAGTTTCAAAAACACCCACCTAGTTATCGCCTCCTTTCCAGGTTCTTATGTATATTTTACCTGGGTTTAAAATATTATTCGGATCGAGTAATTTTTTAATTTTTCTCATTGTTGTCATGGCAACGCCCCATTCTTGCTCCATCCAGTGTGATCTATTAATTCCAATCCCATGATGATGAGCTATAGAACCTCCGGCATCCAATACAGACTTAATTGTCGTGTCCCAACATTCTTGATAAAAATCTAAATCAGTATTTCCTTTTAGGGGCACTCCACCCCAAGAAAAATAAATTCCAACACCGTTTGGATAAAAGTGTGAAACGTGAGCAGTTATCATTAATATTCCTTTTATTTTATTTATGGATTCTAAAACAGCATGGTATACATTTGCCGCGTTTTCCCATAATGAAGCTACTTCAAGAGTTTCAAAAACTATTTTAAAAGGAGGCATTGTAGATGTTTCTGTTACTCTAAATCTAGTTTCAAACCAGTGTTCGACTGGATGTTCTCCACAATCTATACCTGAGTGCTTTTCACACTTCTCTCTAGTAATATCCTCCTCCAAATCAACTAATTTTTTAATACCTTCACATATAAATACAACCATAACTTTATCTTTTGCCTTTTCTATATCGGGAAAATGTCTCATAGTTTCAAATTGATCATAAATACGAATTACTGCAGGAAATATATGCTCTCGTAAAATTTGTCTAATTGCTTCGAGAGAATCCTCAAAAGTAGGGAAAGCATAAGATATTAAGCTTCTTTTTTCGGGGTACGGCCAAATTTTAAGTGTCGCCTTAGTAACAATTCCTAATGTACCCTCCCCTCCAATAAATAATTTATCAAGTTGGGGTCCTGTTGAAGCACGAGGAACAGTTTTAAAACTAATGAGTTTACCTTCAGGTAATACTACTTCCATACCCAGTACAATATCTTCAATTTTTCCATATTTTGTACTAAATTGACCTGCAGCTCTATGAGCAATCCAACCCCCTAAAGAGGACATCTGAATCGATTGGGGAATGTGTCCTGTAGTATATCCTTTAGCATTTAAAAATCTTTCGAGATTCATCCCGTTTATTCCAGCTTGAGCAGAGACTGTTAGATCTTTATCGTTTAACTCAAGAATTTTATTAAATTTTTTCATGTCAAGAATAATTCCACCGCGTGTTGGAATAGCTCCTCCTACAACACCAGATCCTTCAGCGTACGGTATAACAGGTATTTTTTCTTTGTTTGCAAATTTTAAAATTTCAGATATCTGTTCAACAGTTTCTGGCCAAGTAATAATATCTGGTAAACCCGCTATTTTGCCTTGAAGCGTCCAATTAAAAGCGATGAGCGAAGAATCCTTGGTATACGCTAAAATATCAATAGGTTCGGTAGAAACATTCTGTTTACCTATTATTTCTGTTAATTCAGAAACGATCTTCGCTTTATTTTTAATCTCAATACGATCATTCTTATAAATCAATTCGAATTCGTCAAATTTCATGTAATCATTAGACCCATTCTAGTCTTATTATCTAAATAAATGAAAAGAGATAAATTAAAATTTCTACTTTCAAAAAAAAGAAATTTTCAATTCTAATGAGCATTGATACTATTTTTTAATAGTAAGTTTCTCCAGTAATCCGATTAACTTTCAAGTGTCTAAATCTTGCTTGAAACCTAATTAATTCAGAACTTGATGATAATTTCTCAATAACTTCCGGAGGAAATAAATATTCAGCCATTTTAAGAATCATTTCTCGCGTTTCAATGCAATTAAATAATTTCAAATTTTCAAATGAGTAAAGCAATTCAGATATTAGATCGAAATTGGTATCTTCTGAGAATTCAAGAAGTTCTAAGTTTCTATAAATTCTTGATATAATAGTCTCCAATAAACCGAATTCTTTCAGTTTCTCTAGCGTATTTCTCATATAATAAGAAAATACGACATAATATGTCGCTTCAGACGATACAAAGCCGTCTCTAAATTGTTTGATCCCATCAGGAGTTATTCTTTGCTCCAATTCTTCTAATATAGCATATATATTTTCATCGATATTTCTTGCATGAATAAAGCTATAAATTTTCAGAATAACAACTAATTGGGATGTTTCTAGGGTCTTCAAATATGTAGATTCAAAGAATCTTGGATCTGTCTCAATTAACTTATAAAGCTGTTCATTTGTAAGCCAAAGCTTCATATACTGTGTCGCTTTTAAAAGATAATATACTCCATCTGTGGCTTGCATTAAAGGGGCTTCAAATTCGTCAATCCCTTCTTCGTACAAATTCAATAAAAAAGCTTTGACCTTTTTTTTATCTAACTTTAAATTTAACTGATCAGCTAAGTACAACCCACAATAATAAAGATCTGGATTTCTCAAAGTAACTAAAGGTATTGTAATTAGCCATTCATCCAAATTGTTCGAAAGGTAGTTTTTTACGTGAGTGAAATCAAATTTTTTTTCTATGTGGAAAAAGCTAATGATTCGATAGATCAAGTAAAGGAGTTGTAATTTTTCTTTTGGATCTGGTAGATCCTCTAAAAGCTCAATTTTTTTTTTATTTATTTCTAATTTTTTTTCAAGCTTATCTTGTATTTGAAGATACTTTTTTAAATGTTCCTTCTTTTCCGGATATTTATTTATTAAATCCTTTAAATTTCTTAATTCTACGATAAATTCTAAGCTCAATAAGTTAGCTGACTTCAAATTTAGCATAAATTGATTCACATCATTGATGTCGACTAAATAATCGACGATTTTCTCTAAGAAAACCTCGTAAATTATAGGGGCTAATTTTAAATCATATAATTTATGGATCGAAGAGGAAGTCCCATTTTCAGTTTGATTAGGGTTAATAAAGGGATCTAAAAAGGCGCTCTCTAATTTTTCTTCTTCAAATCCCATTTTTTGTAAATTAGTTTTGACGATTTCTAAAAGTTTAGGAAAAGAATTATTTACATCATGATTGTTTAATTCGTTTGCATCAATGAAAACATTGATCTTTTCGTGAAAATATTGGTCTAGTCTGTTAAACAGAGAATCCTCATTGTCTAAGTATAAGCTAGAAATGTTCAACAATCCTTGGAATATCATTGTTTTACTATACTCAATATATTCTATAGATTATATAGAAGAACAGAAATTAATATTTTATTCTTATTTATTAAAGTAAAATGAAAATATATGTAGATTATTATTTAATTGGGCGGTTATGTTTAAGTATGAAATTTATCAAAATGTAATTTCAAATGATAATAGTTCCTTAATATTCTTAATATGATTGATAATTTTAACTCGTAATAAAAATCCTTTTATAAAAATAAAGATTTAGGCATTTGTATTTTTATCTTAATGGATACTTAAAATTTGAAAAAATAACTTCATAAAATTTAAAATTAAAAAAAAATCTATCTATATAAGATAATTTAAGGCAAGAATGAAAAATATGACATCAAACATATTTGGAACTTCAGGTATAAGAATGGTGTTCCAAAATTATAGTGAAACAGATCTAATGTTTACGCCGCAAATGGCTTTAGATGTAGGATTAGCGTTGGGTACATATTTAAAAGGTGAAGGTATCGTAGTTATCGGGAAGGATATTCGAACTTCTGCTTTACCCGTAGAATATGCATTAATTTCTGGGATTTTAAGCTCGGGCGTTAATGTGAAAACGGTAGGAATTGTAACCACGCCCACATTAGCAATGTCTCTACGATTTTTAGATGGGAATGCTGGAGTTATGATTACCGCATCTCATAATACTCCCGAATATATTGGATTAAAATTTTGGAATCCTTCAGGCATGGGTTATTCCCACGAGCAAGAAGAAGAGATTTCGCGAATATATGACGAGAAGAGTTTTCTTGATATCAAATGGGATCAAATTGGAAAAGTTACTTCGGTTAACGATATTAACGATAAACACATTTCAGATATAATGAATCGTATAATATTTGATGGGAGTAAACTTAATGTTATTGTAGACCCTGGAAACGGAGCGGGATGTGAGATCGTCCCAAGACTATTAAGTGATTACAACGTAAATATAATTACAATCAATTCACAAATGGATGGTAAATTCCCCGGAAGAAATTCAGAACCTAGTGAAAAAAATTTAATTCAGATTTCTAAATTTTTGAAGATATCAACACAAGAAGATATTGGAATAGCGCTAGATGGGGATGCTGATAGAGTTATCTTTTTAGATGAAACTGGTGAAATTGTCGATCCAATTAGATTATTAGCGCTCCTGGCAAAATATTATATACAAGATAATAAAAATAACCTTTCTATTAACGATATGAAAGTATCAACCCCTGTAAACTCATCTAGTTTAGTTGAGGATGTGTTAAAACCACTAGGTTGCGAGATATTAAGAACTGAAGTCGGAGATATCCAAGTAGCTCAAGCTTTACATGAGAATGGGGGATTTTTGGGTGGAGAAACTTCAGGTACTTATATTTGGCCCAGCTTTCATTATGGACCAGATTCAATAGTCACAATCGGAATAGTATTGCAAATGATGGTCAAAACAGGAAAAAGATTAATAGAATTATTGAAAGAAATTCCACAATATCCCTATTACCGTAAGCAATTTGAGCTTATAAAAGATATTCCCTTTACGAATGAAATTAACCAAAAAATTATTACTGAGATGAAAGAAAGCTTCGATTCTATGGGAAAAAAATTAAAATCTATTAATAAAATGGACGGTTGTAGATTCGATTACGATAATGGATGGATTTTAATAAGGCGTTCAGGAACAAGCCCATACTTAAGAATTTCTGGCGAATCTAGTGTCGATATAAATCAATCAATTGAAATGAATAAAATAGCTGAAGAAAAAATGAAAAAGCTAAATTTAATATAAAACTTTTGTTGACATTTATTCATTTGTTTGAAGTTAACTGTTTCTAATTTCTATTTTTATTCCTTTTTGTTCGAGTTTTATTTTGTTAGCAAGAAGTTCTCGACCTGCAATTTTATCCAAAATATAAATTAAATTTCCACCTTTTTCCGAATATATCTGACCATAAGATATTGGAACATCTGGAGTAGGCTCATTTAGTAACGATTCAGTAACAGATTTAGTTTTTCGTTCTCCATTAGCTAATAACAATACTGTTTTCGACTTATATACTAGCTCAGCACCCATACTAATAGCATAACGAGGACAGTCATTCTCTGAGTTAAATTGTCCATCGATTACTGCATTAGTTACTGTATTTTTATCAAGTTTTATTAACAT
>JAGXNZ010000019.1 GCA_019894655.1 Promethearchaeota archaeon
ATACTACCGTCTTAAGGTTTTTTTTAGTATATGGTCCGAGACAAGCACTTTCAAATCCATATACCGGAGTATGTTCGATATTTAGTTCGAGATTGTTCAATAATAAACCCCCTATTATTTTTGAAGATGGTTTACAATCGAGGGATTTTGTAAATGTTAAAGACGTTTGTCAGGCATTGACACTCAGTATGAATAAAATTGAAGCTAATGGTGAGATTTTTAATGTTGCCAGTGGGGAACCTATTACTATAAATGAAGTTGCTAATATAATTACCAAAAAAATTAATCCTAACCTAAAGCCAATATATAGTAAGGAATACCGTATAGGGGATATAAGACACTGTTTAGCAGACATATCTAAAATAAAGACTAAATTAGGATATACCCCAACAGTTAGTTTTAAAAAGGGAATTAATGATGTAATAGAATGGATTAAACCTCAAATTGGAACAATTACAGATGATTCTCAAAAAGCAATAAATGAATTAAAAGAAAAAGGATTATTAAAATAAAAGGATAATTTGTTGATAATGAGTTGAGTATCGAGAATATTTTAATAACAGGTGCTAATGGTTTTATAGGATCACACTTAACCGATTTTTGTATTAATAAAGGATATAAAGTATACGCATTAGATTTACCGGAACGCCCTTTTAAGAATTTATCACAGTATACCAATGGAAAATTGAATTTTTCTAAAGATGAAAGGCTTAATGCTTTTGGTGACTATATTCAAATTCCTACTTCATTAGAGAATTTAGTAATTTTAGAATGTGATGTAAAAAACAAGAATCTAATAGAAAAAATAATTCACACAATTAAGCCTAAATTAATTTTTCATTTTGGTGCTCAACCACATGTAATTCCTTCATGGGAAGATCCCGTAAATACAGTTGAAACAAATGTGATTGGCACCCTCAACATTTTTGAACCAATTAAAAAATATAGCCTTAAGACAAGAGTAGTAGTTGCCTGCACAAGCGCAGAATATGGTACGACTACACGAACAATTAATCGCCCATTAAAGGAAACGGATCCACTAATGGCAATAAATCCATATGGTATTAGTAAACTAGCTACTGAACTTCTTGCTCGGCAGTATTATTTAAATTTTGGAATAGAGAGCATTAATATCAGATTTTTTAATCAAACAGGACCTCGAAAAGAAGGCGACGCTTGTTCAGACTTTATTAGAAAAGTAGTACAAATCGATCTAGACTTAACAAAACCGGTGATTGAAGTAGGAAATTTAAATACATTTCGAGACTTTACAGGAATAAAAGATACTATACGAGGAGTATGGCTGGTAGCTGTCAAAGGAAAACCTGGTGAAACATATAATATTTGTTCTAACAGGAAAATTCAAATTCGACAGATATTAAATATTGCGCTGAGTTTTTCATCTAAAGAAATATTAATAAAAGAAAATAGTACACGTAAATTAAGAATAACAGATGAGGATACAATTTTGGGAGATAATACAAAAATTAAAACTGAACTTGGGTTTGAAATTACTCAATCGATCGAAGAAACTCTTAAAGATATGTTCGATTATTGGGTAGATTATTATAAAACTTTATGATTACAGTATATTATTAATTTATTTGACCTTCAAATAAGTCTACAATATTTTATTATTAATTATGTCAAAAAAAATCTTTCTTGTTGCAGGAGCGCGACCAAACTTTATAAAAATTGCTCCATTGATAAATGAACTGAAAAACTCAAATATAGAATTTAAGTTAGTACATACTGGGCAACATTACGATTATAATATGTCAAAAGTATTTTTTGATGATTTGGGAATTCCAGAGCCAGATATTCATTTGAATGTTGGTTCTGCCTCCCATGCAGTACAAACTGCAAATATTATGATTGAATTTGAAAAAGTTATTTTAAATGAGAAACCATTACTAGTCGTGGTTGTAGGAGATGTAAATTCTACTATAGCTTGTGCTCTCGTAGCTAAAAAACTTAATATTAAGATAGCTCATGTAGAGGCTGGATTGCGGAGTTTTGACCAGAAAATGCCCGAAGAAACTAATAGAATTCTAACAGATCAGATTTCTGACTTTTTATTTACAACCGAATATTCGGCTGAAGTTAATTTAAATAAAGAAGGTATTGATCAAAATAAAATCTATTTCGTAGGAAATATAATGATCGATAGTTTAATTAGAAATCTAAAAAGAGTAGAAGATGATAAGAATTACAAGAAATTTGGCTTAAAAAGAGGAAAATATGCTTTAGTGACAATTCACCGCCCTTCAAATGTAGATCTCAAAGATGATTTAATTAAAATTATTAAAATGTTAAATTATACTCAAGAAAAAATCAAAGTATTCTTTCCTATTCATCCAAGAACTAAAAAAAATTTGAAGAAATTTAATTTAGAAAACACCCTTAAAAATAGTAATATCATTTTATCAGAACCAATAGGGTATTTGGATTTTTTAAATCTAATGATGAATTCCAAATTTATAGTAACAGACTCAGGAGGAATACAAGAAGAAGCCTCTTACCTTAAAATACCTGTTCTAACATTAAGAGAGAATACAGAAAGACCTATAACAATTGAAAAGGGAACAAATGAAATAATAGGTGATAACTATGAAAAGTTTAAGAATTACATTGATGAAATTATATCGGATAAATATAAAAATGGACAAGATATTGAGAAATGGGACGGAAATACCGCCAAGAGAATTATAGAAATAATTAAAGAAAACCTATTTTGAGAGATTTAGAGTACAATGATTCTAGAATCATTCTTGAACTTCTATTAAAAGGTCAATATCTTCTTTTTGAATCTTAAATGAGAAAGGTTTTCCACTCTTCCCCCTACTTATTTTTATACAACCTATTTCACTTTTTACACTTTCAATATAACTTCCTAACTGATTTTCAAGGTCAATATCATTTTTAACATTAATTATAATTTTCTCTTTAAAGCGAGATAAGTTGAGTTTTTTACGTATATTCTGAATATTTCTTACAAACTCACGAGAAAATCCCTCTTTTAATAGCTCATCACTCAATTCTGTGTTAATTATAATAGTCCCATAACTAAATAGTTTGACTCCATAGGATTCTATCGCATTTTGTTCAATACGGAGATGTTCTTTGGTAATTTGATAATCATTCTCACCTATTTTGACTTTAAGTTTTCCCTTATTCATCTGACTCTTAAGCTCATCTAAATTCAGAGATTCTAGAGATTTCTCAACTTTAACTCTATCTTTCTTAAAATCTCTCCCAATTGCGCCTCTATTTAAGATTATTTCTTCAGTGTAAAAAGATTTTACTTTCTTTTCACTTATAAAATTAAGCTCCTTTACGTTTAATTCATTCTTAATTAAAGAATCAAAATTTTTTACAATATCCTTAAATTTATCATCTATTGTGAGTAAATATTCTTTAATTGGTTGCCTTATCTTGATTTTTACTTGTTCTCTTAGAGCACGTAAATCTTGAATGAAATTTATGATGAAATCCATGTTTTCTAATGATGTTGCATCAATTAATTCTTCATCAAAAGCAGGAAAATTTAATAAATGTACAGATTTTACGTCTTTCGAATAACCAAAATTTTGTTGCATCTCAAGAAAGACTCTCTCTGTTAAAAAGGGCACAAAGGGGGCCATCAAACGATTTAAGATATCAAATACATAATAGACAAGATCATATACTTCTTGATCCTTTTCAAGAAATCGTTTTCTAACTAATCTTAAATACCAATTGCTCAAATTATTTATCATGAAAGCTTGAATGGCGTCTGCGGCTTTAAAGATTAAATAATCGTCTAATAACTCCTTAACTTCTTTGGCTAACGAATTAATTCTATTTACAATCCAGATATCGAGCGGTTCTTTAAGGCTTTTAATCTTAAATTTTAGTGTGGGCTGAATATGACTATTTATTGCATTTTTATTGAATAGTAAAAATGAGTTCCAATATTTTTCGATAAATTGCGAAACTACATATCTAACAATATCAACAC
>JAGXNZ010000241.1 GCA_019894655.1 Promethearchaeota archaeon
TTATTTTTATTTTTAATCTTCTAAGCAAATACTTCTTTTGTTGAAATTTGTTGAAATGAATTATTTTTCAAAAATTATTTTTTAGATAGTAGTTTAAAATAAGTAACATGGTTTTAAACATTTACATATTATCTGTCGTACTATTAACATTCGCAAACGGTTTTGCTTATTTCTATTTTGCTGTTAAAATCAAAAGGAAATATCCCGACGAGTCTCAATATTTAAACTCAGTTGTTATTTCTATCCTATGGTTTGTCGCAGGAATATCATACCCCTTCTTTTTTCCGATTGATGATCAATTCAGACAGTTCTATCATATTTTAGGTGCTCAGATTATATGTATTTACTCTTATGCGGTAGTCTTATTTTTATTCGTAGTACAATATATATTTAGAATCTGGAGGCATCCAGAAGTTAAAGAAGAGCGAACAATTGATAATTTCCTCAAAAAATTTAATGAAAGAAATGAAAAAAAACTCCTCGATTTAAATGAGAAATCACATTCAATTAGCACGGATATCAATAGAAAGTTATTCCATTTGATTCCTCCGGGAGTAATAATTATTTTATGGGAATTTGCAATACATTTTTGGGCAGACGTATTCAAGCAAGATGAGCTGTGGGGAATTACAGAAGAGGAATATGGGGTGTGGATAATTATGACTATTGGATTCACTGCTCTCATGGTATTTGCTATTTTAGACTATATCCGACTTTCATTCATGTTTGAGAAACGTAATGCTTATCATTTAATGCCCAAAAACTTATCAGGAATTTTTTTAAAGACTTTAAAAAGAGATGAAGTATATGAACTGGCAGCAACCGCCGCTTTAATACTCGCCCTTCTTCCTATATTCTTCTTCCCAATAAGTGTTTTTGCTGCAGCTGCATTAATTTCATCAATAGGAGATGGAGCTGCTTCTCTTATAGGAATAAAATTTGGTAAACGTCATTTTCCTAAAAATAGTAAGAAAACCATTACTGGCTATATAGCAGGATTTGTAGTTTCATTTTTAACAGCCTTTTTTGTCTACAGTATTTTTGAATCAAGCATTCCTTTCATAAAAATAGGAATATTATCATTTAGTGGTGCTTTAGTATTTCTGATTGTAGATTTATTAGATTTAAAGATAAATGATAACATTCTTAATCCTATCTTTTGTGGCCTTCTTATGGGATTGTTATATTATGTAATTTAAAAAAAGATTTTTCAAGATCCTAAGTTTTATTTTCATTTTAATAATCTATAATTTCATAGAGGGGTGATTTTTTTATAAAAGAAATGGATTTGTTGTGCAAGTGATCAAAAAAATTGAAAATTATCAAGGAACGTAGAGAAATTCATATATCAATTAAGGATCTGATTTTCGTATCATCAGAAAGAAGATTTTATAATTCGGCGATTCCATTACGAATTCGAGCATCAAAAGGAACTGAACTTCACCAGCTTCACCAAAAACTTCGTGAGAAAAATGAATCGACATTTCAACGGGAAGTGATGGTAAAATTGCATGCCGAAGTTCTAGGATGGAAATTTATTATATCAGGACGTGCTGATGTTGTTTATGAAAAGGATAATTTCTTGGTTATTGAGGAAATCAAGTCATTATCTGATCTTGATAACTTTCAAATTGATTCTGAGGTTGGTAAAGAATATACAATGCAGTTATTATTGTATGGGCACCACTTTCTACAGTTAGGAAAACGAATTCAGTGTCGTCTTGTTTTAATTGATATTAATACTGAAAAAACTAAAATTATTGATATTCCTCCCAAAGATCTTTCTGAATATATTCAAAAACAGAGTGAAAATATTTTAAGATTATGGGAAATGGAGAATAAATTAAAGGCAGAACAACGAGAGCGAGTAAAAACAATTAACTTTCCCTTTGAGAAATATCGTCCTAATCAAGAAGAAATTATTCAAGAGACTTATAGGAATCTTAAAAATCGAGAACGATTAATGCTTTTAGCTCCTTCTGGTTTAGGGAAAACTATAGGAACCTTATTTCCTACGTTAAAATATGCTTTAAAAAAAAATCTCCGTGTATTTGTTGTAACCTCAAAAACTACTCAGCAACATATCTATCGAGAAACGCTAAAGATGTTGGCTAAGAAGAGGGCACAATTTCAATCAATTATTCTTACTGCTAAAGAGAAAATTTGCGTGAATAATGCTTTTATTTGCGAGAAATCATTCTGCCCTTTCATTGAAAATTATGATAAGGTCTCATTAGATAAGATTGTGTCTGAAATACTTACAAAACAAGTCATAGATGCGCGATTGATACGTAAAGTAGCAAGAAAACACATTGTTTGCCCCTTTGAAATTTCTTTAGATTGTGCTCTTCATTGTGATATTATTATTAGTGATTATAATTACGTTTTCCACCCTTATATCAGACTAAAAAGGTTTTTTGACCAAGCTTATGATGATATTATATTAATTGTGGATGAGGCTCATAATCTTCCCTTCCGTGCCATGACTTATTATTCCCCAGAATTAACACTACAAATTATTGCTAACGTTAGTAATTATTTACAGACACTAAATGTTCCTAAACCTATTGAGAAACAAGGCATCACAATTTACCAACAGATAACAGATTATATTCTAAGTTTATTCGATCAATCAACCAGTTTTGTTCCTAACAAGCCAGTTCTGATGGAATTTGACAAAAAATTCTTCAAGAAAATATTAAAGGATTATGACAAATTTATACTCACCTATATTCAAGCTTACGCTTCCCGAAGAGGAATTCAACCAGGAAAAAAAGATAGTGTTCTAGAATTTGCCTTAATATTGCGTGAATTCACATCTATCTTAAAGGAAAGTGATTCTCCTGAATTTAGTGAATTATTATATGAAAAAGAAGGAAAAATTAAAATATTATGCAAATCAGCTGCACCAAAGCTCGAAAAACAAATCAAAGGATTTCATTCCGTTATCATGCAATCGGCTACATTATTTCCACTTGAATATTTCCAAAAGATGATAGGTTATCCCTCCACAGCACAGAAATTACAATATCCCTCTCCTTTTGCTCAAGAAAACCGTCTGTATCTTCTCATGGACAATGTTTCTACCAAATATGAAGATCGTCAAGATTTTTATTATAATATTGCAAAAACAATTTGCAATGCTGTAAATGTTAAAAAAGGTAATTATTTAGCTTTTTTTCCTTCATTTGCTTATCTTAAAGCGATTCAACAAGAAATTGAGGCTTTATCTCTCTCAGTTGAGCTTATGGTGCAAGATCGTCGAATGAGTGAAAGTAAACGCAGAAAATATTTAAAGAAACTTCAAACCCCTGATAAAAAATATCTTCTGTTGGCTGTGCATGGAGGAATATTTAGTGAGGGGGTTGACTTTACAGGAGAAATGGCTATTGGAGCTTTCATTGTAGGTCCTGGGTTACCCGCTTTTTCAATGGAACAAGATTTAAAAAGAAAATATTTTGAATTTAAATGGAATAAGGGATTTGATTACGCCTACAGAAATCCTGGGATGATGAAAGTTATTCAAGCTGCAGGAAGAATTTTCCGTACATCTACAGATCGGGGTTTTGTAATGTTACTTGGAAGAAGATTTAGTACTCCTTATTATAAAAGTGTTCTCCCAACCGATTGGGTAATAGAACAACCTCTAGATCTTATCAAGCGTATACAGTCTTTTTGGGGAATGAAAATTCCCGATTCACCACAAGAACATCAATCAGAAAAACCAAAATTGAATCAAAAAAAATTGTTTAAAACTGCTGATTTGCTGTATTTTATGGATTCTTGACTACCATTTCCATTTTGTCGCTTCAGCGTGTCCAATTAAGTTCTCTATATGCACTTTCCTACCATCATCTAATTGTTATTATTCAATCTTTAAGATAAGAGATTAAAAAAAGGCATCCAGTTTTTTATCGCCTTTAACTTCTTCGAAAGCAATTCCTAAAGCGTCTAAAACTTGTTCTAAAGCAGATTGTAATAAAGCTCTATATTTTTTGATATCAATATCTTGAAGTTTTGCAATTTCTATCGCCTTTGCCCCACTTGGACCTCTGGTCTTTATAAATTTTACTGTATCTCCTTTACTATAAGTCTTTTTAATTGGATCAATTACATTATCGTCAAGTTTAATTGTTTCTCTCATTCTGTATGCGATCAATTCTTTTGCAGCTCGAACATGTTGTGGAATTACTTTATATTTATCAAGTGATTTTTTTAATGCGATATTTATAGCATAATCCTCTAATGTAAAAGTATCAGGCTTTCCAATTTTTTTCAAATTAGATCTCACGATTTTAATGATTTTATCACGTGCTTTTAAAAAACCTTCATCATCGGTTATACTTTTAAGTATTTCAATCATTTCATTGAA
>JAGXNZ010000242.1 GCA_019894655.1 Promethearchaeota archaeon
GTGGTACTCACTATGCACCTAATTTTAATAGGTTAATAACTAATAATAACATTGCACTTTCTTTTATCTGTCCGAAGTATTACATCCAAGAACTAAACGAGAATATAATTAGAATGATGATCAACAACACATTGGAAAAAGTAGATTTTTTTATAGTAGATTGGAAGGGTACGAATTCTCAGGATAAAAAGCATCTTATTCCGTTGCTTGAAGAGTTTAATATTCCAATTAGGAAAACGAGAAGTTTTTCGACAATCTAGACTGGAATAATATTCACAGCGAAAAAAGCGTCTCCTCTTTTAATTTCTCGTAGTATTTTACTAAATTTTTAAAGACAAAATGGCAGGCAATATAGCCTTGCGTAGCTGCTTTCTGTAAAACTTTATTGAGGAACTCCAGATGGTTGGAATCGTCATCTACTGCAACATTTAGTTCTCTTACATTATAATAGCTGCGATAAAACAGGGTTGACCAATCTACTAATGGTCGTATCGTTTGATTGTAAGTTGCTTTACCTTTTTCAGACAATTCTAATTCCTTCTGTGTGCTGTAATACACATTTTTGCCCTTCTTTTTTTTTTTTAAAAAACCGTCAGCAATTATCTCGTTCAAAAATTTTTTAAGTTTTGGGAGTTTAAGATTTACTTTGATTTTTTTTAAGTTCTCGTTAATACTTGTGGCACTCTGGTCTTTAAATTTAATTAGTAAGTAATTTCTTGCTAGTATATTATATTTTAATGGTACAGTTTCATGATCAAGTTGATTATACTGAACTAAATTTCCCAAAATTTCTTTTGCTACTAAATATTTTAAAATATTTTGATCGTCTTTATTAAAATTCTGTGTAAAGATTTTAGAATCCTTAAAATACGAATGATAAAGAGCAGTTAATATGGATTTTATCGAATGAAATCCATCCTCAAATGATACTGTTATAGTTTTTAGAACTTTTATTCTATAATCTATATCAGTGAGAAATTTTTCCTTTTCAGCTCGAATGGAACGAACTAAATGAGGTTGTACAGTCAACGAGGAGAAATTTTCATCCCATTCCTTTTTTAAACGATCCGATTGTGTTTTTGCAATTGTATAAAGTTTGTATACAACACTAAATAGTTTGATTAAAAACTCTTCTGAAGTTACGTTAGTCATCCATGAATCCCTTAACGCTTTAGCTAAAAATTATTAAAGTTTCATTTAAGATAAAAATTATTAAAGTTTCATTTAAGATAAGTAATACATTAATAAATTTCAGTTTTTGAAAAAAATCAAAGATAAAAGTGATTTTAAGCATGAAAATAGAACACATTGCAGTAAGCTCAAATACCGAAGAATTGGCTGATGAATTTTTCATTAAACTTTTAGAACTGAAAAAGGTTAGATCTTTTGTAGTATCTGAGGACTTAATGGAGCAATTTTTCAAAACTAAAAGAGAACAAAGGATTATTAGATATGAAAATGAAGGTTTGAGCGTGGAAGCGTTTATATCTGACGATAAAAATCAAGCACGTGATAGATTCACCCATACTTGCTTAATCATTGAAGATCGAATTAAATTAATTGAGAGAGCGAAAAAATTAAATATTGAAGTTATTCAAGTACCTAGAAAAGATAGCGATGGCTTCTATTTATTTTTAAAAGATCCGTATGGAAATTTATTTGAAATTAAATCACACTAATATTTTTTAGAGTGGATTTTTATTAGAACATGGGACATTATAAGATAAGATTTCTAATTCTTAATAATACCTGACGCATTTATTATATCCTTATGATCAAACGCTAGTTTTAAAGATGAGAAATCTGTAAATTTTACAATTTCTAAAGACTGAGCATCGTCTTTAGCCATTGGCTTCTCTGAATCTGTTAATGGTTCGCACAAAAATGCTATAGAGATATTATGTCCTCTGGGATCTCTATTTGGATTGGAAAATACACCTATGAGATTAATTATATTCACATGGATATTCGTTTCTTCATATGCTTCTCTGATACAAGCCTTTTCTACGCTTTCGCCTACATTAACAAAACCACCAGGCAAAGCTAATTCATCTTTAAAGGGGGGATATTTCCTACGAATTAACACTATCGAAGTTTTTTTAAATCTTATAACCGCATCAACAGCTACTATTGGAGTTATAGGTCTTGCTATTTTTAATCATCCCACACTTTGGAGTTCAATAGGTGCTCTATTCGCGTTCGCCGTGGTCGAACAAATGTAGTACGACTTAATTTTCGCTCTAATAGTAGATTTTTTTCGAGATTTCTTGAATTTACCATATAGACTTCGATATCACCCTCATTTAAAATAATGTGATTGAAGCTAGGACTATCGTCGGCTCTCACTTTATTAGAAGCAGATGTGCCACAGTAGAGAAATGTGGTTGGTCCGATTACGTAAGCGTGTGGAACGTGTCTATGCCCCATCAAAACTAAATCTAATTCAAATAATTGCGTAAATTCGAGAATTTCTCCGGCATCTCTTACAGTTGTGAATTTTTGCCCTGAAAGAGGTACAGGTATTAAATGATGATGGAGTGCCATTACCCTATTTTCTAAGTTTTTATTGAAGGATCTGCCTAAAAAATCTAATTGTTCGTCCCCAATCATTCCTTCGCTCATGTCATCCCTTGCTGAGCAGACTCCAACAATTACAGTATCCAATTCATCCATCACCAACCTGGAGCGCCGAGGACCAATTATTTTCTCGAAGTAAATTAGACCCGAATTTTTCGCGTCATGGTTCCCTGGCACGACTAAAAATTTGGTGATACTCCTTATTCTCTGAATATAAGGTAGAATCGCGTGAAATTGAGTCACTCTTCCTTTATGAATTAAATCCCCAGTACACACTACCACATCTGGCTTTTCGTCCCTGATAAAACTTA
>JAGXNZ010000243.1 GCA_019894655.1 Promethearchaeota archaeon
GAGATAAAAAATAAAATTAAAATTCTATTTCAGAAGGATTTAAACAATATCAATTTTGAACGAGTTGAACAACACTTCTCCAGCGAGATAGATTACACAAAATTAAAGTTGGAAATGCAACTATTAGCAGATAAAATTTTACAGAAAATTAATTACCAGCAAATTCTAAACATGAACTACAAGGCTTTTACAGCAGGGCTAATTTACTATATTGGACAGACTTTAGATAATCGCAAGATTTTTACGCAAAGCATTGTCGAACAAACAAGCAGATTTTCGAGTACGACCATTAGAAAAAAATATCACATATTAATTGATATTCTAGGAGATCCATCAGAATTCAATCTCTAAAAATAACAGTTAAATTAGATTTTGAGAAAAAAATATATAATTAATAATGTTTAATTCAATATTTATTAGTAATTTATGTAATCTAAATTAGAAATAGATATTGAAATGAATCAAACCCAACCTCCTTCTGATATAGCATATCTTCAATCAATTGATGATTTAATTACTCAGTTTCAGACAGATCCTAACGAGGGTCTTAAAAGTTCGGAAATAGACAATACTTATCTTAAATATGGGTACAATGAATTACCAAAGATTAGAAAATCAATATGGAAAATATATCTCGCACCAATCTTTAATTTCTTAATTATAATTTTAATAATTTCAGGAGCAATTGTAATAATACTCGGAGATCGTACGTCAACAATTATTACTTTTACAGTGGTAATAATTAATTCAATAACCGTGATAACTCAACAATATAGGGCACAAAAAGCTTTAAAAGCTCTAAGACAAATAGCCGCTTTAAAATCGATTGTTTTGCGAGACGGGATTCAATTTGAAATTCCTACAAGAGAGCTGATTCCAGGAGATATTCTTTTACTAGAACAGGGTGATAAAATCGGTGCAGATGCGAGAATTCTTGAAGTAACAAATTTAACTATTGACGAGGCTCCACTCACAGGGGAGAGCGAGCCAGTAGAAAAAAATAATAAGTCTCTAAAAGATAGAGAATTACCTATTCAGAACCAAAGTAATATGGTGTTCATGGGGACTTTCATCAACACTGGTAGAGGGAAAGCACTTGTCACTGGAACAGGACTTAATACTGAGATTGGTAAAATTTCAAATCAACTTAATGAAATGGGGAGTATCGAGGACATTCCACTAACGAAAAAACTAAATCGGTTAGGATATATCCTTGGAACGATTGTTATCATTTACCTAATCGTCTTAATTGTGTACAAATTTTCTATTTTAGGATTAAATGGTTTATTTTTTGGTGATAATATAAGTAATGCGATTATATCTTCTATTTTAAGAGCAATGGGAATCATGCCTATTAACCTACCTTTATTAACAACGCTAGTTCTTGTTACAGGGGTACTTAATATGGCTCAAAGTGGAGTTGTTATAAAAAATTTATCAGCAATTGAATCCCTTGGTCGTGTATCTGTAATCTGTTCTGATAAAACTGGAACTATTACTAAAAACGAAATGACAGTTGAAAGATTTTGGATAAACAATATCGAATACCAAGTTACAGGTTCAGGATATGATTCTGAAGGAAATATCCTCGAAAATGAAAAGGAAGCGAACTTAAAGGAAAATCCTACACTTATAAAATTCATTGATTCAATTGTATTAAACAATAACGCTAAATTAGTGTACGAAGATGTTAAAGTCCGACTGAAGGAATCCAAGGAAATAGCCGTAAGAAAAGCATTAGGTTCGCCAACAGAGGCTTCCCTTTTAGTGTTAGCGGAAAAAACAGGATACATTCCTTACGATGTGAAAAATAAATACTCGATATTGAAGGAATTTTCGTTTAGTTCTGAGATTAAACGAATGACTACGGTATGTAAACTTAAAGCTAAAGACATTAATATTATAGCATTCTCGAAAGGAGCACCGGAGAGGATCTTAGACATAACAAGCAGAATTGAAATTAATGGTGTAGAAGAAACATTAACTGAAAAATTAAAAAAACTCTTAATTGATAAAATTCAAATCCGAGCGAACCAAGGATATCGAACTTTGGCTATTGGTTATAGGAAAATCGAGGGTGAACCAGATTTTAAGAGACAAAAAGTTGAAAATGATCTTGTCCTCTTAGGTTTTGTTTCAATATTAGATCCTCCAAAACCGGGAGTGAGAGCTTCAGTAGAAGAATGTGAATCAGCCGGTATCAAGATTTCAATGATCACTGGCGATCATCCAGCAACAGCCAAAACTATTGCGGCTCAAATGAGAATTTATAAAGAAGGGGATTTGGTAGTAGAGGGTTCAGAAATTAGCAATTTAAACGACATAGATTTCAATAAAGTGTCAGTATTTGCGCGAGTCAATCCTTCTGATAAAGAGATAATAATAGAAAAGTATCAATCAGAGAACCACATCTGTGCTATGACGGGAGACGGAATTAACGACGCGTTAGCTTTAAAATTAGCGAATGCCGGGATTGCTATGGGAATTATGGGGACAGATGTAGCTAAAGAAACCGCTGACATGGTTATAAGCGACGATAACTTCACATCTATCGTTAGGGGTGTAAAAATTGGTCGTGGTTTATTTGCGAGAATTCGAACTATAATATTTTTTTTTATCTGCTTAAATCTTATGGAATCTGTTATTTTTTTTGCGTATGAGTTTGTCCCGTTATTCGACTTGTTTAGCTCAGAGTGGCAGCACATTTATATATACGCGATTGTTCATTCTTTACCCGCTTTAGCTTTAGTGATTGATAGGCATCCTACAGATGTGATGAAAGAACCCCCCAGAGACGAGGAACAACTATTAAACAGGAATATGTGGATTATGTTGGTAATACAAGCGTTATTAATGGGAATTGGTTTGGTATTAGTTCTTCAATTTACATTAGGAGGATTAATACCGCTGAATGATTGGAACCTTAATCCTACTATTAGTTATATTCCCGTTGGATCGACACAACCCGAATTGTTAGCACAAAAAGCAAGAACTATGTTTATCACCACGCTTTACATTGTAGAAACTACCTTCATCTGGACCTTCAGACGTCCTAATAAATCACTCATTAAAAGCCTAAAAAACGAATTTTCGTTAACTTTACTCGTGATAAGTTTATTTACGCTCGCTTTACACGTCTTATTCGTGTTCTCCTCAAATACAGTTAATTATTATATAAACGATGAATTTGGCTTAGATTTACAAATCAATTTTCTCTTTTTGAGCGGTACCGATTGGATAATATGCATTTTGATGGCGCTACCAGGTATAATAGGAATAGAAATTTTCAAGTATTTCGCTAGAACTAGGAATATCGTTTTCTAATTCAATAAAAAGTGAAAATGTCCAATCAATTAATTCACCTTATTTTACATCTTAGTTTGTATTTTTGAATATTTTCTAATATTTTTTTAAATTATCCTTAATATCTAATTTTATTAATAAAAATACTATAAAATAAAAAGAAGAACTTTTATTGTTATTTTATTATAATTATTTTTTATCATAAAATCAAAACTAAGATTAAGTCCTGGGAGAATATCTAATGGAGGAAATCTACTACAATATGGAGTTAGATCAAATCTATAAAAAATTTCAAACTAACTCCACTAATGGATTAACAAATGAAGAAGCCCAAAAACGGCTTGAACTTTACGGATTTAACGAGATTCCGAAAGCTTCTAAAGGATTTATCAAAATTTATCTCGCTCCTTTATTTAATTGGTTAATCGTTATTTATCTTTTTGCCTCGGTAATCCTGTTTTTAGCAGCAATCATTACGGGTGAAGGAGATTTAGTATTCGTTATGTTAACATTAGTAATAGTAGCTCTCAATTGTGTTGTTGCAATCGTGCAGCAATACAGAGCAACAAAAAAATTAAACGCACTCCGAGAAATGACGGCACCTACAACCACTGTAATAAGAAACGGTCAGAAGGATGATATTACTACAAAAAATGTAGTTGCTGGCGATTTATTAGTCTTGAAGCAAGGTGATAGAATACCTGCAGATGGGAGAATAATTCAATCTTCGAACCTAGAAGTAAACGAATCCAGTTTAACGGGAGAATCTGAACCAGTCAGAAAAGCTCATGACGGAGCCGCAATAAAAAAAGAGGATGTAGCTATCGCTGAACGAAAGAATATAGTGTTTTACGGAACTTTTATAGCCACAGGTAATGCAACGGCAATAGCAGTAAAAACAGGAAAGGATACCGAAATAGGAAAAATTTCGCAAGGTTTAGAAGACGCAGGGACGAGCGAGATTCCAATTCGAGCAAAAATGAATAATTTTGGTAAATGGCTTGGGCTGATCGTTATCGGCTTTTGGTTCATTGTACTCATGATTCTTTGGGGCGCTACAGGCGAAGTAGATATTGTCAAAAGTCTTAATTCTGCTATGGATCTATTACCTATCAACATCCCTCTCCTTGTAACAATTGTTTTGCTAACCGGCGTTGTAACTATGGCACACCATGGGGTTATTATCAGAAATCTCGCTTCAGTTGACAGTTTAGGCCGAGTAAGCGTAGTCTGTTCAGATAAAACAGGCACTCTAACAAAAAATCAAATGAGCATCCAGCATGTATGGACAAACGGTTCTACATATAACGTCTCTGGCAGTGGTTATAGTCCTGATGGAGACATTATATTAGTCGACGATCCGAAAAATTCTGTATTTGTGAAACACATCGATGATCATCCTCAACTCAAATTGCTTCTAACTTCAGGATTCTTGAATAATAACTCTGCTTTGGTAAAAAATGAGATTGAGGTCTCCGGTAAAACTATTCAGAACTGGAACGTGATTGGTTCTCCAACTGAGGGGGCGTTAATGGTTCTTTTTCAAAAAGGAATGGGAGATTATCTTCTGGAAGATTATGAGTACATTAAAGAGCACCCATTTGATTCGAAGGTTAAAAGAATGACTAAAATTTATAAAAAAGAAGGTAAGTTTTATTCTTTTACTAAAGGTGCAAGTGAGATTTTAATACCATTATGCAAAAAAGTCTTATATAAAGACCAAGAGTTAGAATTTTCAGAGGAAATTAAAAACAAAGTTTTAAAGATTTCGGATATCTACGCAGAACAAGGATATAGAATCTTAAGTTTATGTTATAAGAAATTAGATGCTATTCCACCAGAATACGAGAAAAGTAGAAAGTTGTGCGAGTCGGATATGATTTACATCGGTTTTGTAACCATACTTGATCCACCTCGAGAAGGCGTGAAACAAAGCGTAGAGCAATGTCACAACGCTGGGGTGGATGTTGTAATGATTACTGGTGATTCTCCCACAACTGCGAAGGCTATCGCCCAACAAATCTCTATTATTAAAAATCAAGATGAAATTGTAGTAGAAGGTAAAGATATAAAGAAAGTTAAATCATTTTATGATTTTAGCAGAATTAAAGTGTTTGCCAGAGTATCTCCAGAACATAAACAAGATATAATCGAAAAATACCAAGATGCTAATCAAGTTGTAGCTATGACCGGAGACGGAGTTAACGACGCTCTAGCTTTAAACATGGCAGATGCAGGAATAGCTATGGGTATTCAAGGAACTGATGTTGCAAAAGAAGCAAGCGATATGGTAATAAGTGACGATTCTTTTACGTCAATTGTTACCGGTATCGAACAAGGACGAGGCATTTTTGCTCGCATCAGGGCAGTGGTATTTTTCTACATATGCATAAATGTTTTTGAAGGCATAGTTCAATTTATTTTATCTGTTATTTTGAATCTCCCCTACTTTTTAGACGAAGCATTTTCCTACCAATGGATTTTCCTCTCGATAACAGTTCACATTTTTCCGGGTTTAATTCTCACATTCGATCGTAATTCTAAAGATTTAATGAAGCAGAAGCCTCACGACGAAGAAGAAATCTTATCAAAAAATACCGTGATTCTTCTATTTATATTTGGAGCGCTATTAGCGATAAGCATGATCGTTGTTTACTTCACAACGATTACAGGGTTTTATCCGATTTTTCCAGAAAATATAAACTTTGGAGGTTTAAACGAAGCTTATTTAACCTTCCCAGAATATATTGAGGGAATAGGTTGGGTGTATTCTAACGAAGCAAAAACTCTTACCATGTTAATGGTAACTATATTCTTCTGCGAATCCTTTTTAGTTTTACAAATTCGTAGACCAAATAAATCGTTAATTAAGAGTATAAAAGAGGACAGCACCCGTTTCATGTACGGCCTGATTGGATTTTTGTTTGCACTGTTTATCGCACTTATGTATATTCCGGGAGTCCAAGTAACGCTTGCTGATTGGGGTTTAAATTTTAGATTTATGTTTCTTACATGGTTAGACTGGATAGTATGCTTTTTAATTTCATTAATCTGTATAGTTTCCTTCGAATTCGTTAAATACATGGCAAGACGATCCGGAATATATTTCTAATCTATTTTTTATTTTATACCGCACTGTTTTTATCCGTTAATTTTTTAAAATTTGTAGAAATCTAAGTATATATGATTAAAGGAAAGCGGATTAAATTTGCACCTCTCGATAGAAAACACATTGATCTTTTTCTAAAGTGGTTTAACGATCCAGAAATTACGCAATACTTAATTATGTATAAACCAATAACCCGAGATTGGGAGGAAGAATGGTTTGATGTGCTTAAACAAAAAGAAAATGAAGTTCATTTCTCAATTCTTTTACTTGATCAGGTGGACCCTGAGAAAATCATTGGAAATTGCGCGATTCATAACATAAATTCCAAAAATAGAGCCTGTTCGTGTGGCATCACTATCGGAGAAAAGGAATATCAAAACAAAGGTTATGGAACAGAAGCGATGGAAATGTTGGTAGAATATTGTTTCAACACCTTAAATATGAATAGGATCGAATTAACGGTTTACGAATTTAATATTCGTGCTTACAAATCATATCAAAAAGTAGGATTTGTCGAAGAAGGAAGAAAACGGCAAGCAAGGTATCATAACGGTAAGTATCACGACGAAATAATAATGGCAATCTTAAGAGAAGACTGGGAAAAGAAAGCAAGAGAGTAAATCAAGAATTTTTAGACTTATTTCTAAAATAAATTAATTTTTAAAATAGCTAATATTCAATTCTCTAATGATTTATTATAGAGTAAATTGTGTGATTGTATGAATAAATCAATAGTATCAATAGTAAAATATGAAAAGGATAAGCATTCTGTTCGAAAGGCTGTAAAACTTGCAAATGGATTTGAAAAGCTTGATCCTAACGCAAAAGTTTTCATAAAGCCTAATTTGGTTTATTGGAATAGGCATTGTGACTTTCCTAAATGGGGGGTGCTAACAACTTCGAGCGTAATGGAGGAAATTTTAATTTTGTTAAAAGAACATGGTGTAACTGACATAACTATCGGAGAAGGAATAGTTACTGAAAGCCCAAAAGATAGAGAAACATCTAAAGACGCATTCGAAAAGCTTGGATACAATAGTCTTAAGGAACGATATGGCGTTAAAGTATACGATATTTTTGAACGACCATTTGAAAAAGTAGAGTTAGCAGAAGGGGTATCCGCAAAAATGAATGCGGATATGCTTCATTCGGATTTTTTAATAGATGTTCCTGTCCTTAAAACTCACGCTCAATGCGTTGTTAGTTTAGGGATAAAAAATCTAAAAGGATTGATAAATATTCCATCGCGTAAAAAGTTCCATGGCGACGATCCTAAATACACCTTACATTATAATGTGTCACACCTTGCAGATAAAGCACCTCCTGGCCTTACAATCATTGACGGGATTTACACGCTTGAACGAGGTCCATCTTTTGATGGTAAAGCTCATAGAAGCGATATTTTAGTCGTTTCCAATAACATACTCTCCGCAGATATGGTGGGTTCTAGTTTACTAGGTATAGCTCCTACTGCTGTTCCCCATTTAGTCCAGGCAGCTAAGGATAGAAATCGTCCGGTAGATTTATCAGATATTGAGGTTATAGGAGAAAGTATAGAAGATCTTGCCGTGCCCCATGGATGGGACTATATCTACAAAAATAATAATACATTACCTCTTTCTTACGCAAAAGCAGGTATTGGGGGGATAAGTTATCCTAAATACGATGATACTATATGTACTTATTGCAGTTTTTACAATGCAGTTTTACTAATAGCAATTAAATCAGCGTGGAAGGGTAAGGATTTTGACAATGTAGAAGTTCTTACCGGAAAAATCATGGAACCTTCTGAGGGGATGAATAAAACAATATTACTTGGACAATGCATAATCAATAAGCATAAGGATCATCCAAATATAAAAGAACTGATCACAATTGATGGATGCCCCC
>JAGXNZ010000244.1 GCA_019894655.1 Promethearchaeota archaeon
GATGTACCTTTTCCAGACTGGATTGATCCCTCGTGGCACAATTGTTTAGTTGGTTGCCTTCATTGCCAAAAAGTGTGTCCTGCAAACAAGAAAGTTATTAAATGGACCAAATCTGGACCAACTTTTAGCGAGGAGGAGACAAAAATGCTCGTGAGCGGTACGACCGTAGAAAACTTACCTGAGGAAACCAGAAGTAAAGTTGAAGAACACGGCTTAGCTAATTATTTATTCGTTTACCCTCGTAATTTGGGCATAATTCTCGAAAGAGAACAATAAAGTAATTCAATAGAAATTTATCAGACAATGTATTTAAAAAATCCATAAACTAAAAGTAGGATTCATGATTTAATTTTAGGTTCAAATATCGAATAAGTTCCTAAAGCTTTTGCTACAATTTGACCATCGTTTAATATTTCAGAATCCATGGTAACTATTTTTTTGCCTTGATATATTACATTTGTATTGCAAGTAAGTACACCCGCCCTAATAGCTTTAAAGTAATTGATTTTAATTTCAATTGTAGCGCAAAGTTCATTTTTACCCAAATTAGTATAAGCTGCTGCCCCCATACCTGTATCTGCCATCGAGTATAACACACCTCCATGGACTACCTTGTGAGGATTTAGTAGTTTGTCAACAACTTCTAAAATACATTGAGAATATCCTTTTTCGAGTTTAGTAAATTTTAAACCAATTAAATCGGCAAAAGGATGGAACCCTTTATGATTCAGGTTATTATTTTTAGGCATATTTAAGATTATTAGGTGGCGATATAAAATAAGATTTTTACATTTGGAAAACGATAATGTTTAAATATTACGATATAGGATAGTACTATATAGAACCAATATTAAATTATTTATTAAAAAAGAGATAGAGAATTACACGTAAATTTAGTTGGTAATTATGAGTAAAATCTTATCACATTGTGGAATAAACTGTGCTGAATGTCCAGCTTATTTAGCAACTCAAAAAAAAGATGTAGAAGAAATCAAGAAAATCGCAAAAGAATGGTCAAGTGATAATATGAAATTTAATCCTGAGGAGATTTATTGCGATGGATGTTGCAAAGATGGCAGGCATTTTAGTTGGGTTGATAATTGCGACATTAAGAAGTGCTGTACTGAAAAAGAGTTGGAAAACTGTGCATATTGTCACGATTATATTTGTGATATTCTGAAAAATAGTCTTGATAAGGATCCAAATGCGAAGCATAATTTAGAAGAAATAAGAAAATATCTATAGTTATAGATCAAAAATTAAGGATGTGTGAATAATGGGACATGAAGAGGTGGAAGAGGTTAAAAAATCTGCATTAACTCTAATGTCAGAATCAAAAGCAGCATACCTTACAACAATTGATTCAGATGGGTTTCCAATAACTAGGGCAATGTTCAATTTAAGAAACAAGGAACAATTTCCAGAATTTTCAGAATTTTTTCAAAACCAGGAAGATATCTTTACACTCTATATTTCTACCAATACATCATCTACTAAAGTTGAACATCTAAAAAATAATCCTTTAATGTGCGTTTATTTTTGTGACGCAGATGATTTCCAAGGGTTTATGTTAGGGGGTTCCGCGGAATTCATCGATGATATCAAGTTGAAGAAAACTATTTGGTTAGATTGGTGGACGTGTTACTATCCAAAAGGAGTCGAAGATCCAGATTATACATTACTGCGTTTGAACCCTAACACTGCTAGATATTATTACAAATTAAAAAGGGTTAACTTTGAGTTATGAATGCTGACAAGCGAGAACAACGAGAAGGTGGGTTTTTAATAGCCAAAATTCACCAAATAGCTAACAGAATCTTTAATAAGATGCTAAAAGATTATGGTTTTGACGAATTAAATTCGGGACAAGGTCGAGTGCTTTTTGCTCTTTGGCAACGAGACAATATACCTATAAGCGAGCTCTCAGTCAAAACACAATTAAGTAAATCGACGTTAACTACGATGTTAGATCGGCTTGAAAATAAAGACTTTTTAATGAGAGAAACTGGCAATGATAGAAGAGAAATTATTGTTAACCTCTCTGACAAGAGTAAAAAACTCAAAGATTTTTACGTAAAAATCTCCGGAGAAATGACAGAAGTATTCTACGGCAATCTAACAGAAGGAGAAAGAGATGATTTCGAGGAATATTTAAGGCGTATTCTTCAAAACTTAATTGAAAAAAGTAAATTTTCCTAAGAACTAAAAAAAGCTCTCTTTTTTTTTAATAGGTTTAATATCACGATACTTGAGCACGCTATTATCATAAAGTAAAGGCTCAGAATGCTAATTCCC
>JAGXNZ010000020.1 GCA_019894655.1 Promethearchaeota archaeon
GCTGAAAGGTTAAATCATGATTTGGAATATCAAAAGAAAATCAATATTAAAATACCTCCCGAAACAGAATTTTGGGCTCATTGTTCTAATTTGCAAATATGGGCAGAATACAATTATAATCCTCGTTTACTCCATAGCAATTTGGCATATCCACTGCTAGAAGCAATAACAAATGCTGGAGATCCAATCGCAAAGGAAGTATTTAAACGAGAAATCATATTACGGTTTGAAAGTTTCAACTTTTCGACACAGCAATATTTAATCGAAAATGGATATCTAAAATATTTTAATAAGGAAGAAAGAAAAGAATTATCCAAATTAATTTTAGATGAAAATGTTTGGATGAATTGTGGCTATAACTATTTGGATGCAAATAAAAATAAAAAAGCTCTTGAATCGTTTCTCCATGCGAGAAATATTAATCCAATCAATCTAAATGCATTATTAGGTATTGCCCAAGTATATGTTAGAACAAAAGAATACGATAAAGCTTTACAAATTTATAATGAAATTTTAGAATATTATCCAGAAAACATAGAAGCTCTAAATGGAAAGTATTCAATGTTTCAACAAATAAAAGATACAATTAATTGATTTGTATAGTTACAAATATCTTAAGATTAATTATCATTTTTTCTAAAAATTTGAGTTATAAATTGAGTTGAAACACTATAGAATAAAATTTTGTTTAAGGAAGAGAGAATAAGAAAATTATTTTACCCATGGCTGAACATCTGAGTGAGAAATTAAATTATAAGTAGTGGGGGTTTTTTTTACTCATACTTAACTTAAGATATTCTTTACCATAATTATAAGGTTTATATTTGATGATTTTTATTAAACCAATGAACTATGAATATTAAACAAAGGCATTTTATTCAGAAATCACAAATAAAAGAATTGCAGGATGATATTTTAAATCAGTACGATGAAAAATTTGTGGCACAAATATTTCCTAATAAAGCTAAAGTAGAGGTAATCCAAACTGATGATGGAGATACACTTTACGCTATAAATAATGTATTAAAGTTATGGAAATCTAAAGAGGGGTACATACCCGTTTTAACGCTACTCCTAAATAGACAAGTAGATTTGAAAAAAATTGTGGTAGATAAAGGAGCCATACGATTTGTAACAAATGCAGCAGATGTAATGAGACCTGGTATTACACATATTGATCCCTTGATAAAAAAGGGTGATATTGTCGTAATTGTGGATGAAAATCACGATCGAGCTTTAGCCATTGGAAAGGCAATGCTTAATGCCGACCAAATGCAAGAAACTAAAGCAGGCAAAGTAGTAAAAAACCTGCATACGATACAAGATAATGTATGGAAATTTGAAAAGGGGTTCAAATAAACTCTTTATGTAAAACAAGCATTACTTCTTCTTTCTCATTAAAAGGTGCGTTGAATAAATCATTACTACAAAGATCACACGAATCCATCTTGAAATGATTAAAAAGAAGCATAATCATTCTAAGGCCATTCTCCATAAATCCACTAGGGTCTTTTTCGTTGGTGGCATTCATCAAATCGATAATTTTATACATTTTCCATAAAATTTTATCGTTTTCATCGTTTCTAGTTTCAAGAAAATCATTGTAGAGATTCATGTAAAAATCATATTCAGTCATCATTTTTAATGAATACCTCACTTAACTCCTAAAACCCATAGGAATTGCTTATGTAATAATTATTTAGCTACTATTTAAACTGATTTCTTATTAAGAAAAACCGTTACCATATTACAAACTTGCAATGGAAAATTCTTTTATTGAAAAATAAGAATTGAAAAATTTAATAGATGTTCCGAGAGAGAATTTTAATACTTGCTTGATCCATACGATTCTCATCGTAATTGGGATTATCTTGAAAACCTACTGTATAGTCGCATAGCCCAAAATGCATGTTTTTGTAGTTCCAGTAAGTATACGAGATGTCATTCTTATGGAATAAAGTCATCAAGTCAGAAAGCCAATTTTGGCGAGTTTTGGGGTGCGCGTATGCAATGCATCCAAATTCTCCACAGAGAATAGGAACATTATGTTTTTGTTGAAACTCAAAGACAGGTTGCATACGCGATTCCAAACGAGTCATATCCCACACGCCTTGAGAGTCACGGAACATATTCATTAACCCCTTAGCGTCTGCGTCATGACCTTTCTCGAGAGCCTCTGATAGAGTATCCGTTTTTCCGGGGTAAGAAACGAAGTCTGGGTGGTATTCTCTAGTAAATTTGAGCCATTCGGCTTTCTGATGGGTGACAGACATGGGCTCGTAAAAATGAAATGAATAGATAATATTTTCATCATCGAACTTACGCAATTGAGGGAATGTTTTACATTTTCCCCACAAGTTTGATTCGATCACGATCCAATTGGTTTTGGTATGCAGACGAATTTTTTTAACAGTTTTTTCAGCAAGATAATTCCAGTCCTCAGCAGTAGGGGCTACGGGTTCATTTAAAATATCAAAAAGTGCATTTTCGTATGTGTGGTATCGCTGGGCAATATGGGTCCAAATTCGTAAAAATATGTCTTGAAACGGAGAATTTTGTTTCCATATTCGATTCTTGTGCAATTCACTAGATTCAAAGGAATGTCCAGGAGCTTTATGCAAATCGATGATCAAGTACAAGCCTAATTCCTCAGCCCAACTTACAATGTGATCCAAATACTCAAAATTTGAGGGGATGGGAGAGAGACTATCTGCATTATTTTCTGAAAGCGTAAATAGAAAAGAAAAATCAACAGCAAGCCTAATTGTATTAAAACCCCAATCTCGAATTTTGCGAAAATCATCAACTGTGATAAATTTACTGACTGAGGTTAACGAATAATCCTCGGTTTGAGAAAGAAAACCACCAATATTGACACCATACAGTTTGATTGATACCATATATAATCTATCGATTAGGTAGAATTTAAGTGATCAGTTTATACTCCTAAAATTGAATAAATGATTCTGTGAAAAAAGAGTCAATATAATTAAATTCCTATTAGTGGTTGTTAACACATCAATTAGAGAATTCAATCTGGAATAAGATTTACTAAACCTTCTTGCAAGTTAATTATTGAAGTAGTTGGTTCTGGTTTAAGCCAAATCGTAAATAATTTTTTCCGTGTCTAAAATACTGTAAATTTTTAAGATTAATGTAAAATGGATGAATCAATCTACAATATACGTTAAATTCTGTTTCAAGGGATTTAAATTGAATTCTTCTTGAGAAGAACCGTTCCCATATTACAAACTTGCAATGGAAATTTTTTCTAAGTAACCCAAAGTAAATGTTTTATAGTATTTACCGTATTTCCGTTTACTTTGTTATTTAAATACTACTTCGTTCTTTTTTGATTAAAAGGTATCTGAGAAATATGAATAAATTTAGTAGAACGGAATTAAAATTTGCGTAATACGCGGATATAATATAGATAACACACTATTCTATTACTGAAATTAAGTTTATATTATTTGGATACTACTCAAAGGGTCATCATTACGAATATCTTGATGATTCTTGTAAAATTTATAAAAATTAAGGTCGTGTGTGTGATAATATGAGCATGTATAGAAGTTATCTTCTTAAAAATCAGTTTTGGGCTAAAAAAGGAAACGAAAAGGATTTCAACTTAGAATCTGAAAAAGTCTTTATTAAGCATGATTCTGAGGTTGGGGGCATCTACGCCATCATTAATAATGAAAGAAAAGGTGTAAAAATAATTGTTAATGGTGAAGAGCATTGGTTTAATAATTTTGACAAATTAGATTCATTTTTAGGAAGATTAAAGCAAAGTGAAGACGATTTTATGAAGATATTGAGAAGGAAAAATCTTTCTAAAAAATTGAGAACTTTAGATATTTAAAGATTAATGATTGTTTTGATTGTTCCATCGTTGTAATTCGTAATATCTACAATTCCTAATAAGATAGAACTTCTTCAGTATTCTTACTGACATAATGGGCATGTTGGTAGATTAAGAAATTTTTATATGTGATAAATTCTCTTTTTTAATATTAGGATATTTATAATTAGGAAAATCTTTCATTCGGGGGATAAGAATGAATTTATATGAAAAAAAATACTTATATGTTCGAAGTCTTCTCTTTTTAGCGATTTTTATAGGATTGCATTATGCGTACAAATTTTTTCCTATTGTTATATTTCAGATTTTTAGCGGTATCTATGAAAGCGTATTCCAACACATGAAAATTGGTTTCTATGCGTACATCATCTTAACAGTTATAGAGTTCTTCATTTTCAAGAAAAAAATTACCAATAACACCAAGTTTCTGTTTTCTCGTGCATTTTCTATGATTTTGTACCCATATTTAATATTTTTGTTCTTCTTATTCACTCGTGTTGTCTATCCTTGGCAAATGCATTTCGTCATAGAGATCATATCTGCTCAAATTACCGTATACATTTCTGTATTATTTCTTGGCTTCATTGAAGTAGATATTATGAAATTAGAATTTGGAAAGAGGTTAAAAGTTCTCTTGTTAATTTTACTAGTTCTCTTGATAATTGAGTTTACAGCGTTTTCATTTTACTTGCCATGGCATGATATTCTAGCAAATCCATACGCTTAGCTATAGGAAGACGGGTTATAAAATATTTTTTACAGGAATATGAATTTCTTAGTTCTCATTTGTGTATATAGGTAATAGCCCTGATTGAAAATGGCGTAATCTTAAATTATTTCCTCGAGACACTCTAACTTTTGGAATTTTCTCTTTATTGCGATGAAGTTCTGTAATAGCCGCAACTGCGTAATCAATGTGGGAGGTATCGTATACATTTCTAGGGACAGCAAGCCTTACAAGATTCAAAATACCTTTACGCTGTTCTGGCGTTTTTTTATCCCATTCGAATGCAAAAGCCCCCAATTCGCAAGCTCTAATCCCATAATGCTTGAGAAGCTCTATTGTAAATCCAACACCTCCGAAATCGTCAATTTCCATATCGGTCCCTTTAAAAAACGCCTCCACATTAATATAAACTGCATGCCCTCCAGCAGGAAGTACTACGGGAACACCATTATTTGCCAGTTTTCTTGCGAATTCTCGAACTTGGTGAATCCTCTCAGTCAAATACGGTTCTTTAACAACTTCATATAAGCCTACTGCTAAAGCCATGATGTCCCGACCTGATAATCCCCCGTACGAGTCGTTCCCAAACGTAAGGATTTGCTTTTCTTTTAATTTAGTTCCAATATTTCCGTTCGTCGAGAATTTTTTGTAAAAAACTCCTTTATCTCTAAAAAATAAACCACCTCCAATGTTAGCGAGTCCATCTTTTTTAAAGCTAATTGTAAAACCATCAACCTCCGAAAACATTTCTTTGATTATTTTTAAGATACTATTATCGTTATATCCCTCTTCAAATTCTTTAATGAAGTAAGCATTTTCAGCAAATCTACAAGCGTCGAAGAAAAGTGGAATATTATAACTACGAGCGATCTCACTAATTTCTTTTATATTTCTTAAAGAAACAGGTTGACCAGCAGCGGTATTATTTGTAATAGTTAAGTATATTAAAGGTATGCTTTCAACTCCGTTGTTTTGAATGAAGGTTTTAAGTTCTTCGCTATCCATGTTACCTTTAAAAGGGTTAATAGAATCCATTTGATCTGAAGGGAAATCCTCAAATAAATTGACAGAGAATAAATTTATTGGGTTTATTCCATTTGCGGCAATGTTAGCTTCGGTTGTATCGAAATGTCCATTATTTGGAATAAAGTATTCTTTATTACTATTGTTTTCTTTTAATATATCCGCAATAGTAGAAAATAATAAATGCTCTGCACACCGACCTTGGGGAACTATGAAGGCATTAGGTCGATCTAATTGGTGAACTCCCCCATTGACAAACCCTCCTTCAAATGTCTTGAGGTAAATTTCGTCCATAAGTGTTTTAACATTAGTTTCTCCAGAAAGAATTAAGTTAATCGCTTTTTTTGGCTCATCTCCCCTCTCAAAAGTGTCTCTTATGGCATCCAGTAAAACATAATACCCTTTATTACGCCCATATGATTCATCACCGTGAAAAAGGGAAGCCCATTGCAAGTCAGTCATAGAGGAACTTCCACTATCAGAAAGAAAATCCAAAACAAGCATATCTGCGGGAAAGGTAAACATGCTATATTCTGTTTCTTTTAATGCTATCTCTCTCTGTTCTTTAGAAACTTCTTTATTATTTCTTACGATCAATGAACGCTTCGATGGAACTGGAACATCAAGTTCAAACATAGATTTCATATTTAATACTGAAGTAACTTAATTTCAAATAATAAGTTAATGCTAAAATTAGGTATTATGCACTATTAGTTTATTATACTAATATTAAAGGGTATAATAATTTTTCATAAAAACTTAGTTAATTGCTTTCTATTTGATATTGCTAATCATAATTTTAGTAATTGCTTTAAACAGCTCTTCAACGTTTTCTCCGTTCTTAGAAGAACATTCTATATACTTAACCAAATTATTCTTTTTTACGAAATTTTTGCCTTCTTCTAATGGAACAGTTCTTAATCCCTCAAGATCAGTCTTACTACCAACTACAATAGCAGGGACCTTTTGATTATGAGTTTCATTAGCACTACGAAACACCTTTAACCAATTAGTTAAGTTTTCAAAAGTTCCAAATCTGGTTATATCAAACATGAAAATGGTTCCATTAGCTCCATTTATGATTCCTGGAAGAAGAAATCTAAATTTCTCTTCCCCCGCAAAATCCCAAATTTGTAGAGATACATTTTTACCATCTATCTCAAGTTTTTTCAAATAAAAGTCAACTCCTATAGTTCCGTGATATGATTCTTTAAATAGCCCGTGTAGATAACGATGGGTTAAAGTAGTCTTCCCAACTCCGGCATCTCCGAAAATAGGGAGCTTGAATTGTAAGGTAGATGTTGAATTTTTACTCATTTCGATCATCCAATCGATTAATGTTTGAAAAGTTTTATTTGCTTTTCTAACAATTATTATATCACTAAGATTATTTGAATGTTTATTATTCCATCGAATTGGAAATAAGTTTCTTATAAAGAATTAATAATCGAAAATTTTTTACCTGAGATACTTAAATTTTGGTTAATGGTCTTGTGTTGTTCTTCTCGTTTCTAATACTTGTGCTCTCTCTTCTAATATTTCCTTGATTTTTTTTATATCAGAAGGATACCATTTTAATGATAATACCCAGAGTATTATTCCTGGTATTACAAAAACTGTTATAATTATAGCACTGACCTGATAATTTTGCCCAAAAGCCGAAATAAAGATCCCAGCGATTAAAGGTCCCATTCCATAGCCTATTTGTTCTAAAAATTGGTTCCAAGAAATTATTTGACCTTGAGCTTCTGGAAGGTTTATTTCTTGAAGCACTGGAGGTTGATTGACCCCATACAGAGAGGAAACTGCGTCAGAGCATAAAATTAATACTCCCATCATATAAACTACCGGAAATGAAAAGAAAAGCACTATATCTGCTCCTTGTGTTGGCGCCAGAAAAGGAATAGGAACGAAAAACATCAGAACAAAAGTTATTGAACCCCCTATCAAAGATAATATTATGAAATAAATCCTTCTGATTCCTTTTTTTTCTGCTACTTTATCAGATAGCCGAGCGAGAAGAATTTGTCCAATAACGCGTCCACCAACTCCAAAAATAACAATAAATAAGCCAGTTATAAGTGGAGACAAATTATGAGGTGGTGTTTGCAAATAAGGCAAAATTATCATGTCCAAACTACCCATGAATACATTTGTAAAGATGCCTTCAATCAAAGCTGCGGTATTCGTGCGAGAAAGCATTGTACTTTTTATTAACTTCCTATCCATCTTAAAATCATATTCTATAGAATCATCCATAAGTACATTTTGCAGCTCTCTATTTTGTATTCCCCTTTTTGGTTCTTTAACGATTAGATAAAATAGTATTCCAGATCCTATAACGGCAACTCCTATCCCGATAAAATAAGATCTCCATAATCCAAATTGAATTAGTGAACCAGATATTAAAAAACCAAACATCGTAAAAACTGAGCCTGTAATGCTAAAATATCCAAAGAATTTCGATCGATGCTTTAAAGGAACTATGTCATTTGATAATGAAACTATAGAAGGATAATTTCCTCCCGAAAACATTCCAAACATCAATACAACAACAACAAAATACCACCAAGTAATAATGCCTTGACCTGCGATTGCGAATCCAAGCAAAATCATACAGATGCTTCTAGCAATTGATATAAGTAGTAAAATCTTTACCCGAGAATATTTATCGATCAACCTACCAAAAAATAATCCCGAAATTGAAGAGCTCCAAAGTAGTGTTGTCATTAAAATTCCCATTTCTAACGCGTGATAATCTTCTCCAGGCCATATTAACGAGGATAATGGGACCATAAGGATTATTATTCCCGCAAACGCGATACTATTAAAACCATTAAGGAGATAAACAGGCCAAATGGACTTATTATAAGAAGTCTCGTCTTTAGCTGATTCCATAAAATTTATCAACCCTAAAATCTAAATTGTTTTAATTTTATGAAGAAGAAAATGATATCTCACATTTTAAATTTTTGAACGATGTTAGTTTGGATTTAACCTCGCTTTACACTAATTTAAAATAAAAGTGAAAAAAAATCAAGCTAAAGATTTGCTGACAAATGAAGGTAAAAAAAAGGGAAATAAATGTTAAAAACGAATGAATGCTAAAAAAAAGTTTGAATAAAGATTATTCTTTTAAGCAATCTGTCATTTCGGAGAGTTTTGCTACAAATTTCACATTTTTCATTTTAATTTTACGAGCCACCACTTTCTTCACGATATCACTTTGAGATAAGTTTCCTTTACCGATCTCATCAAATAAAGCTAAAGTAGTTTGCATGAAGCCATCCCAGCCGAGTTCTTTCTGATCGAGTTTTTTTTTATCTTGGTTATCTAATCCTTTAACTGTAACTGTTCCACTATTTACTGTGATTAGAGCAGCGTACTTTCCATCTTTTGGATTTAAAAGAATTTTAAAGCTTTTATCAGCGTATTTCTCTTTAAACTTCTCGTTGCTATTGAGTGGACTGTAAGTATTTAGGATCGCCTCAGCAAATGTTCCTTCCTTCACATCATTAGATATTGTTTCAGACATATTTGTCAAATCCTTCTTAAAATTAAGAATCAATCTTGTAATTATATTTATCGTATTTAATTTAAGCATTTCAATAATGAAACAAAGGATTAGGAAATTTTTAAGGTAAAACGCCTAGATTTGGACAAATTAATTAATAAGAAATTATATCTAAGTTTTAATATCTATTGAACAACTTCGTTTTCTATCTCAATTCGATGATGTTCTTTCTTAAGAAAAAGCTTTAAAAGTTTTTCCTCTTTTATTGGAACCATTTCAAGAAATTCAGCGTGCCTATATTTATCCTTTTGGAAA
>JAGXNZ010000245.1 GCA_019894655.1 Promethearchaeota archaeon
ACAAACTATTATAAAAGGCTTTCTTCAAAAATTACCGGTAAATATATAATTTCACCGTTAATAAAAACCATGAAAAAAAATAAATAGTAATTAAAGTTTGCTTTAGATAACTGCTTAAATGTGAGGAATACCAAAAAATATCGGGTGTCAAATAGATTTACTATCGAGGATACATTTTGGTTCGCTTGAAGATTATCGGAACTCAGTGGAAGATAGTAGAGAAATTGAAATCTTTCCAACCTAATGAAGGTCAAGATTGGAAGATTACTTACTCATCACCCACTTATGGTGGATGGGATTTAATTATAGAATGTGTATTTAATAATCTTGATGATTTGGATGAAATCGTATCATTTTGTCGGACAGACAACGATTTGAAAGAGTGGATCGATGCAACAACTACCCTAATTAGCACAAAAAAAAATTTTAGTATCAAATTATGAACAATTTCAAATCAAATTATTTATGATTATTTCTGAAATATCAGATGAATATTCACCAGTTCTCCTTATACTCTCAATAATAAAACCGATTTCGACAAGGTATTCAGAGTTTGGGTTTATTTTAATCGCATTACACGCTTCGGTTAACTTCTTTATAGATTCAATATTTTCATTTGCTAAATTTAAATCTTTTTGGAGCCAGGCATCTAAACTCATATTTAATAATTCTAGTGAGATTTCGCTTGCTTTCATAATGTTATTGTACAATTCCTTATCGATTTTTTGATAATCTATTAGAATTACATTTTTAGCGATTTTCACGGCGTGATCTCCTATTCGTTCTAAAAACCTGCTAATGATTTTGTAATTACTTGCATCCTCTAAGGTAATATCTAATTTTTGGCACAAAACTATGTCTCGTAATACAATATGAGCCTGACGTTCGACTAACCAATTCAATGTATCAAGATCATCGTCAATTTCAATCACTTTTTTTGCTAATATTTTATCCCCTGTTTCTAAGGCCTTAAGTGCTTCTTCGTGCATGCTATTAGCTATAATATACATTCGTTTTATGGTTTTTTCAAAGGGCATTTCTGTGGGGTCGACTAAATCTTTTACTCTAATATTATTTTCTGATTCCTCTTCGATTTCCGTACCTATGGTGATTTTTCTAAACGCTCTTACTGTATCTTTGATATCGGAAGTAATCTTTTTACTTGATCTCACTTCTATTATGTTATAACCCATGATATAAGCTCCAATTAACAATCGAAATAAAAAATCAGGATCTTTGATTTCGTCAATATCAAACTTCTTTTCTTTTATATGCTTTTCTGAACTCATGTATGGGGTAATCAACAAATTTCCATCTGGTTGTGAAAGAACTCCAATAGTATCTTTAGCTTTAATTTCATGCCTATTAATCCACTCCTTTGGTAAACTAATAATGAAAGAAGAACCGCCGGTTTTTTGTACTTTTCTTGCCTCAATATTGAATGACATAATGTTTTAACTTAATTTAATATTTTATATATATATAATATTATTTTTATAAGCTAAATATATACTACCTCTATATTCTATATATTTTGATCTAAAAATTCGTAAATCCCCGGTTTATAGTTTAAAATCTTGAGTTTAAGATACCTTTATATAACTGGAATGTATCTCTTTTTTTATATAAGTAGACATCAAAGAGTCCTTTCAAAATGGAAAGCAAGTTTAAAATCTGCCCTAGATGCAAGGGCACTAGAATAATAGATATAGGCGATACAATAGATTGCCCAGATTGCAGATTAGAATTTGAAAAAGCTGACATTAAAGTCCTTGAGTCTGACCAGATTCTCGCAATATCTGAAAAGCTTGATTTTATAAGGGGTATTAAGAATAAAAATAATAGAACCTGATTTTAATTTTTGAAGTAAATACCATTTTTATCATACTTCACTTATAAGATATATATAAAAATTCTATTAACGAATCGTTATTTTTCTAATTTAAAGTTGAAAATTACAGATTAACTTTTTATTACTTATAATTATTGAAATGGAATGACGCTGAATAAGAAAAATGTAATATCTGAACCCTTTGTGGAATTTTCACAGGGTAAAGATCCTTATATTAAAGCGCGGAGAAAAGGGGCTAGCAGATGGATTTTAGCACATCTTTTTCATGGCTCAAATAAAGTGTTTATAAGTGTAATAATAATAACTATAATTCTTGCAGCGAACATATCTTCAATTGTATATATATTGATCGGTCAAGCAGTATCTGCACTTTTACTTGGGTTGATTGATTCTTTAGGTAATTATATTACTTTTATATTTATTCTGGGGATGCTTGGACCGATATTGCGAATTTTTAGCAGAATGATGGTTGAAATCCTAGCACAACGGCTAGAAAGAGATGCGCGTAAGGAATTTTTCTCTAATCTCCTTGGAAAAAGTCAATCCTTCCACGATCGCCAAAAAATTGGAGAATTGATGGCAAGAGTTACTGATGATGTTAGGATGCTAAATTTCCTCATCAGTCCTGCTCTATCGTTAATCGTGGAATCATTCACATTTTTATTTATACCTTTAATCTACATAATCCTCTTTTATCCATTTCAACTAATTATCGAGCCAATTTTCTTTTCAGTATCTTTTATAATCTTATTAAGATCCTATTCACGAAAAATTGGTCCAGTGACAGGGAGATTAAGGGGAAACGCTGGAAAGATGAACGCTACTTTGAACGAAACTTTATCTGGTATTGAGGTAGTCAAAGCCACAGTTCAGGAAAATAAAGAGATGCAAAAATATTATGTAAGCGCTAAAAATTACAAAGACGCTTATATCGAAATAGGAAAACTTCAAGCTAAATATCTTCCCATTTTAGTTCTTGGGTTGATTATAACGGTGGGTTTTGCTCATAGTGTTGCACTTTTTATTTTTGGAATTATGAACATAGGTGAGATAATTGCTTATTTAGGAATTTTAGGTTTACTAAGGTTTCCTACGAATATTTCCATGTTTGTTTTTGGTATTATTAGGCTAGCTGGCTCAAGTGCTAATCGATTATTAGAATTAATGAATAAAAAAACTGAGATTGATGAAAACATTGAAGGTAAATCTAAGCTTTTCAAAGGAGATGTAATATTTGAAAATGTTGATTTTACATACCCCGATAGTAATTCACCTGTATTAAAAGATATTTCATTTGAAGTTAAAGCCGGTCAGACTGTGGCTATAGTCGGCACTACTGGATCTGGCAAAACAACATTAACTAAACTAATTTCACGATTATATGATGTTTCGAATGGCCGAATATTGGTTGATGGTAACGATATTCGAAATTACGCTTTGCAATCGTTACGAGACCAAATTTCTTACATTGAGCAAGACGTATTTTTGTTTTCTACTTCGATTTTTGAAAATATTTCTTTTGGTCGAGTAAGTTCGATAGAACAGGTTATAAGTGTGGCCAAACAAGCTCAAGCGCATGATTTTATAAGCGAATTAACTGATGAATATCAATCAGAGGTAGGTGAGAGAGGAGTTCAGCTCAGTGGAGGAGAACGACAACGAATTGCCATCGCAAGAGCATTTTTGTCTGATCCTAGAATCCTCATTCTAGACGATTCTACATCCGCAATTGATTCTAACACAGAGGACAAAATCCAATATGCTATTAAAAATATCCTAAAAAACCGTACTACCTTCTTAATTACTCACAGATTATCACAAATTAGATGGGCAGATTTAATTATCGTCTTGAAAAACGGTGAAATTGCTACTAAAGGAACCCACGAAGACCTAATAAAAACATCTACGGAATATCGCAAAATTTTTGTTAAAAAGTTTGATATTGAAGAAGAACAATTGTTAAAGGAGGTTAGAACCTAAATGTGGGTTGGACTTGAAGCAGAAGAATACGATCGTAAATATAATGATAAATTCCTGCTTAAGCGGATTATCTTCTATTTTGCTCCTTATAAACGATCAATGATAGTGGTCATTTTTTTCCTTACAATAGCATCGCTTACTACGGCTTTTCAACCCATAATTACTTCTCTGATTATTACAAACTTGGAAACTACTCCGAACATTCTTTACGTAATTATTTTAATCTTAATTATTTTTATATTTAATATTTCAGCTTGGATCTTCAATTATATTAGACAAGTATACTCGTCTCGAGTTGTTGGAAATGTTGTATTAGATATTAGAAAAGCTGCACATCAATCTGTTGTTAATCACGATTTGTCTTTTTTTGATAAGAACCCAATAGGTAAAATTGTTTCGAGAATTAACACAGACAG
>JAGXNZ010000246.1 GCA_019894655.1 Promethearchaeota archaeon
AAATTATTTTACAACAAAAGAAAAAAGCCAGAAGATTATTAACTTCATGAAAAAGGAAAATTTAGGGATTACAAAAACTACTTTATCGCAAGAGTTAAAAATGCATATGAACACTCTTGCAAAATACCTCAGCCTCCTTGAAAAATACGAAGTAATTGTTAAAAAGAAAATTGATAACAAAAATTTATACTTTTTAAGCGAGAAGTCAGCTCAGTAGACTTCATAAGCTTTGATTAATAATTACTTTAAATTTGAAGCAAAACAATTTAAATTCAATTATATAATCTTAATACTCATAAGAAATTCAATTAAAGGAAATTATAAAATTTGACAGTCAAAACCCTTATAATCGGACACGGGGCTAGGGAACACGTAATAGGAGAGACCTTAGTAAGAGAAGGAGCTAATTTATACGCGTTTATGAGCTCTAAAAATGCAGGATTGGAAGATTTAAGTAAAGGAAGGATAAAACTTCACTCTGAAACAGACTTTAAAGAAATTATTAAATTTTCTGAAGAAAACAGTATAGATTTTGCTATTATTGGCCCAGAAGCACCCCTGGTCGTTGGCATTGTGGATGTTTTGGAAAAAAGTGGAATTCCTTGTGTCGGTCCTAGAATTGAAGCCGCTCAATTAGAAGGTTCGAAAATATTTACTCGAAATCTTTTGGATAAATATAAAATTACATCCAATATTGTTAGTGGCAGTTTCAGTTCGATGGAAAATGTAGAAAGCTTCATTAAGGATTTAGGGGAAGAAAATATTGTAGTTAAACCAGATGGACTGACGGGGGGAAAAGGTGTAAAAGTTTATGGAGATCATCTTTTTTCCAAACAGGATATTTTAGATTACTGTCAAGCTTTAGTCGATCAAAGGGCTTCTTTTCTCCTCGAAGAAAAAGTAGATGGAGAAGAATTTACTCTTCAGACATTCGTTGACGGTAAAAATGTAGTCGCTACTCCATTAGTTCAAGATCATAAAAGAGCTTTTGAAGACGATACAGGACCTAACACCGGAGGTATGGGGAGTTATTCAATGGAAAACCATTTGATGCCCTTTATATCACAGGAAGATGTAGACGAAGCAATAGAAGACATGAAGAAAGTAGTAGCAGCGACTAAGGCAGAAACAGGAGTTGAATATAAAGGATTTCTATATGGGGGGTATATTAAAACTGCTAAAGGGATTAAATTAATAGAATTTAACGCAAGGCTCGGAGACCCTGAAGCAATGAACATCTTACCTCTTTTGAAAACTAATTTTATCGATATATGTATGGGAATTATTAACGGTAATTTAAAATCAGACATCCATTTTGAAAAAAAAGCTACAGTTTGCAAGTATTTAGCTCCCGAAGGATACCCTACTTCTCCGAAAAAAGATGAATTAGTAATAATAAATAAGGAGAAACTGGAACAAATTGGTGCAAAGTATTACTACGCATCTGTTTACAGAGAAGGCGGAAATATTTACACTACATCATCGCGAGCAATGGGAATTATCGGAATTGCTAATGATTTAGAAAGCGCTGAAAATGTTGCTGAACAAGGAGTTGGCTGCATTAGTGGAAAATTATTTTATAGAAAAGATATTGGAACTTCAAAGCTACTACAAAAAAGAATTGATCACATGAACTCCCTCTTACAATAATATATGATTCAAATTATGAAATGGTCATATTTTTTCAACAGAATTATATTCTATAAAGAATAAATTATAATCCGTTCAATTTATATACTATTTAAATTATGGAATGGCGAACTAAGAACAATAACTTCAATGATTTAATAAAACTAATGCTCCACGATAAAGATTCTGAAAAAAGAGCAGAATCAGCTAGACAATTAGGCTTTCTTCGAGATGCCAGATCTGTAAATTTATTGTGTTGTGCGTTAAAAACTGAAATTAATCCCATTGTAGTTAACAGAATTATAGAAGCGTTAGGACAAATTGGAGACGGTAGAGCCACATTAAGTATATTAGAAAAATTTAAAGCTGAGATTCAAAAATCTGAAATAGAATCAGATAAGCTCAGGATAATTTATATTATTGAAAGTTTAACACGAATAGAGGATAAGAGAGCTTTAGAATTCATAAGCCACTACCTAGTTTCCCCAGATGACATGCTTTTCAAACTCGCTCAAAACGCGTTTGATATAATTCAACCCAATTGGCGAGAAATAGTTAGGAAGAATCGGAAAGAACGATCGATACAAGATATCTTTAAAGTTTCAAGTTAATCTTTTTCTTAAACCATCATTATCGTTTTTTCTCGCACATAATAATTCCTTAATAAGAATGTTAGTAAACCTCATAAAGCCTAAATATTTACATTTTCTTTATTAACACTAAAATTGATCAGAAGTGACAGTTAAAAATGTTTGTTGCTGGGATTTAGAAGGGCCTATCAGTGTACTCGACTTTGCTGCTGAGTTAAGCCGATTATTAAATCAAAAGCCAATTCTCGAATTACAAGATTTTGACTTTGGTGAATTTTTTGAGATGCTTTCTGAGTATGACGATTATCTTATTGAGATCCCTGGCGTAAGGGAGGAATTAAATATTGAAAATTACCAACCTGGTGATACTTTGAGGTTAGTTGCACCTTTATATATGTCTTGTTTTTCAGATAATGAATTAGTTCGTTTAGCAGAACAAAATCTAGGATTACTACCTGGGTGTACAGAATTAATGAAGATTCTAAAGAAGAAATGGGATGTTTATGTAATATCGACAAGTTATACACATTTTGCTTACAGTGTTGCAAAAGCTTTAAAAATACCAAGGGATCATGTATTTTGTACTGAATTAAACCTAAAAAAGGCAAAAGAATCTTTTACGAACATTAAGGGTGATGTAGATTTTTTAGTCAAGAATATCTTCCAGAAATTCATAGAAAATGATAAAAAATTAAGCACTGTAATAGAAAATCTAAACGAGTTTTTTTGGAAAGAACGGGAATCCGATTACATAAAGGCAATGAACCAAGTTCAAGTTCGAGGCGGAATTAGAAAGGAGTTAGCCGTCGAAGAAATATCAGATAAGACTAATGTTCCAATTTCTGAAATTGTTGCGATAGGTGACTCCATCACAGATATTAATATGCTTCAACGATTAAAGGACGAAGGTGGAATTGCTGTTTCTTTTAATGGTAATCGTTTTACAGTAGGTAGGGCAAACATTGCTATTACATCCGTAAATAACATAGGAACTTTACCTATTTTTGAAAATAAGGATTCCATTGAGAGTTTTCTTGACTTATGGGAGAAAAGTTATAGCAATTTTTATTCAAATCCTCAAAATATCCCTGAAGAATTAGTCCCAAGAGAAACCAAGAACTATTTTGTAAAATACCAATTTGTACCAGAAATTGAGAATTTAAACAACAAATCTAATCGAGAAATTGACTTAATTATCGCAAAACAAGAGCATATACGAAAAAAGGTAAGGGGCTGGGCCGGAAATTTAGGTTGACTCTAATTTGTCCTTAAAATTCTTATCGTAAAACTTTTTTCCCTTTATTAAATCCATTAAAAAAAGGCTGTAATGAAATTTTAGCTTCACGATTAATTTAAATACAATAATGAAAGCTATATACCCTAGGACAGCAATCAAATTAAAAGGAAAAGGATTAATTATTAAAAAGATACTTGGGAGATAGAAACTGAGTGATTCCCAAATTCTTTTGATATAATATTCTTCAAATTTTTTCTTTTGTAGTCTATCATAGCAACTACAACAGATCAACGGCATTTTCATATTGAATTTAACTTCATAATAAATCTTTTGCATGAGAGTTAGCATGAGGTCGATTTTATTCCCGCATAAATTACATTGAAATCTCGACCTGCTTAGTCTATCCAATTCTATTTTATCAATTTCAGCCCTTGGAAAATAGCAATCGTCATTTTCGTAATGTGAACAAGTAAGGCACGTTAAATCTTTCTCCATCTGTCTTTCCTCAAAAGGAGTTTTACCTGGTTGAATAAAATATGGATACTTTGAGTGAAATTGGCAGATCACTCGTCCCTTCTCATCGATTTCAAATGAGGGTTCGATATTAATCATAACGTTATTTTTTCTGTTGTTAAATTAAGAATCTGAAAATACTCTTTTATATCTTTATAAAATAATTAAAAGGCACGAAATACATAATTAAAAATAATTAATAAGTCACAATATAAATTAAGCATCTAATAACTTTTAGAGGTCTTAAGGTAAAATGGCATCAACTTCTAATTTTGGGTATAATATAGGCGACATTCTAAAAGAATATCTCGATGATTTCATATTTATTTTAAACGAAAAGTATGAATTTGAATACAGCACTGATACCCTTCATTTAAAAAACTTGGGTCTGATAAGTTTAGGAAGTAAAATAACTGATATTCTGCACCCCGAAGATTTTCGACTCGGTATGGATTTTCTCCAAAAATTGTCAAAAGCTGAACAAGCGTTAGAAACATTAAGAGTTCGATTTGGTGAGGTCTTCAGATTTTATGAATTTAAAGGGCGATTATTCAAAAATGAAGCACAAGAAACAAAATATTTGATAACAACTCAAGATATTACGAATAGAGTTAAAACGGAGCGTAAATCTATATCTTTCGAAAAAAAATACAAACAAATAATCGATAATATAAAAGAAGCATATTATGAAGTGGATTTAGAAGGAAATTTCATATTTATGAACGAATCTTTTACTCAAATAACTGGTTATTCATTTGACGAAATGATAGGAAAAAATTATGCACAGCTACTAGACGACGAGAATAAGAAAAAAGTTCTTGAAAAATTTAATTCGGTTTATAAATCTGGTTTATCACAAGAATACTTCAAATTTGAGTCTACTAAAAAAGGAAATACGAAAATCATTGTTGAAACCTCCGTTTACTTAAATAAAGACACTACTGGTAAAAAATTAGGTTTTTATGGGATAAGTAGAGATATTACTCAGAGATTTAATTTAGAACTTAAGCTTAAACAATCAGAAGAGAAATATCGTCATTTATTTGATAATTCTCCATATGCTATTTGGATAATTGATTTAAACGGAACAGTAGTTGATTGTAACTCATCAACAGACATAATTTTATCCAGAGATAAAAGAAAGGATCTGATTGGTAAAAATTTCGTGGAAATATTAGGACTTTTTGATCGACCAGAATATTATGTCCCGTTTTTCAAAAGTAAATTTGAGAGCTTTGTGAGAGACGAACCTATGAAAGCCTTAGAACTTAAAATGCATAGTAATGATGGTATTGAAATGTGGATGATTATTCGTACTTCCAAGATTAAGCTTGAAGATGAGACGCTAATCCAAGTCATAATACAAGATATAACTGAAAAAAAAAAATCTGACTTAAATCTACAAAGATCCGAAGAAGAACTGAAGATTTTAAATAAAGAATTAGAAAAAAAAGTTCAAGAAAGAACTAAAGAGCTTAGAGAGTCAGAAGAAAAATTCAGAACTATCACAGAAAATTCACTTATGGGAGTTGCGATTGTACAAGATAATAAAGTTAAATATGTAAATCAACAATTTGCTACTTTAGCAGGTTATAATGTTGATGAACTAAAAGAATTTAGTCCTATGGATATTTTTCAAAGTCTTCATCCAGATGATAGAAAACTGGTTATGGAACAATTAAAGAAAAAGCAACAAGGTTTAAAAGATTACATCTCTCATTATCAGTATCGAATTTTTGATAAGACGGGAGGTATTAAATGGGTAGACAATTATTCTAAAACAATTAATTTTATGGGAAGTCCAGCTGATTTAATATCCGGTATAGACATTACCGATCGTAAGAAAGCTGAAGAAGAGTTAAAAGAATCAGAGGAAAAGTACCGCCATTTATATGAGAATTCTCCATTTAGTATTGTACTTTTAAATAGTAAGGGGAAAATTATTGATATGAATCCAAAGACTACAGAACTATTTGGTTTCAAAAAAGAAGATCTTATTGATAAAAATTATTTGACTCTTATGGATATTTTTCCTAAAGAAACAGTACCTGAATTGAGATTGGTTCAGGATTTGATGTCTAAAGGGAAACCATCTAATCCAATAATGAAACCTCAAATCACGAAAATTTATAATAAAGATAAAAAACCAGTGTGGGTTGAATCTGAATTGTCTGCCGTTAGAATTAGCGGAGAATTAATGATTCTAGCGATAATACAAAATATTACGGGAAAAAAACTCGCTGCCGAGAAATTAAAAGAGTCTGAACAAATATTAAGACAACAAAATATTGAAATGAAAGAATTGGATAGGTTGAAAACAGATTTTATCAGCATTGCTGCTCACGATTTAAAAACACCTCTAATTTCTGTAGGAGGATATGTCGATTTGATTCTCTTAAGAGAAAAGGAATTGAACGAGGAGGTTAAAGAGGATTTGAATAGAGTTTTGAACAATGTACGACGGTTAGATGGCTATATCAATCGGTTGTTAGATGTGATGAAAATCGAAGCAAAAAAAGTAGAGTTAGTTAAAAGAGAAGAAAACATTCATATCATAATAAATAGCTGTCTTTCTGATTTAGAGTTTCAAATCGGACAAAAGAAATTAACAATTAACCTTGACATCTCAGAAAATCTTAAATTAAGAGTAGATCGCTTCAGAATTTCACAAGTTTTTTTGAATCTTCTATCAAATGCGATCAAATTTACTCCGAAGAATGGAAAAATTGATGTATATATTGTAGAGGAAGATGAAAGAATCCTATTTAAAATAAAGGATAACGGAAAAGGCTTGACTCCAGAAGAAATTCAAAAGATCTTTGGCAAATTCGTTACAATTGAACAAGGGATTGATGGATATTCTTCCCTAGATAAAGGAAGTGGGCTAGGATTGTATATTGCTAAAGGTTTTATCGAAGCACATGGAGGAAAAATATGGGTTGAGTCAAAAGGAAGAGATTTAGGTGTGGAATTTAGCTTTACTCTCCCAAAACTATAAAGGATTTACTCTTAAAATTTATACGCTAAAAAGATATCTACCAATAAAAAATTATAATAAGTCGAATTATCTTATTCAAATTAGACGCTTTTTATTTAAAAACAATTAGAAATATATAGATCTATTGTTATTTATAAAAGCTCGAAGTAACAATAATCTAATGCCGACTTTAATAATATCTGAAAAAAATAAAGCTGCTAAGGGAATCGCAGATGCGCTAGGACCTGTCACCGTTATAAACAAGACGAAATTTCTTAAGGTCTATCAAATACCTTCGAAGAATATTTATGTTGTTCCTCTTCGAGGGCATATTTTAGAGTATAGAAACACCGTTCAATATAAAAGCTGGACTAATACAGATCCAAGAGAAATAATTACAAATCCAAAATCAATTGATAAAGTGGCTATAAATTATGCTAATCCATATATTAAAGCTTTAATCGAATATTCTAAGATATGCGACGAATGTGTGATTGCTACTGATGCAGACATAGAAGGGTGTAATATTGGGCTTTTTGACGCCTTGCCCTTCGTAACTAAGGTTAATAGAAATATTAAAGTGAAACAGTTATGGCTAAGTTCATTAGAAAAAAAAGAAATTCTTTCAAAATACAAAAGCTTAATCCCTCCTAAATGGAGTTGGGGGGAATCAGGTGAAGCAAGAGCAATTATTGATGCAGTTATCGGATTTTCAAGCACTAGAGAAGTCACTAATACGTTTCAACCAATATTAAAAGAGATTCATAATAAATTTGTATCGATCGGAAGAGTTCAAACTTCTTTACTTTATTTAATATATTTAAGAGATCTTGAGATCGAACAATTTGTTCCTGAACCGTACTGGACAATAACGGCTAATCTTGAGCATAAAAATCATATCTTTAAAGCTGTGCATTTTGAGAATCCTTTTATCAAAGAGAAAGAAGCCGAAGCGAAAGCAATATTTCAAAAAATTAAAAACGAGAAAGTCGCCATTATTTTGAATAATACTAAGGAATCCATAGTAATTAATCCACCAACCCCTTTAAACACTTCTAAAGCTCTTGTATTATTAACAAAAACTTTAAGAATTAGCGCAAAAGCTGCTATGAATACTATGAATTCTCTCTACTTAAATCAAATTATATCTTATCCTAGAACTGACAGCGATAAATACGGCTCTGATTTTGGCCATGTTCAATATCTCAAAAATTTCAAACCACATACTATCTATGGATCTTATACAGCAAATCTATTTAATGAAAACCGAATGAGTCCAACAACAGGAAAAGTTAACGCTGGAGACCATCCACCCATCACTCCATTGATAAGTTTAGAGCAAAATAGTTTAAAATTTGAAAATGCGCTAGAAAAAAAAGTATACGATATTTTAGCGCGACACTATTTAGCCCTTTTCGGTAAACAAGCAAAAGAATTAAGGACTAAATTAAAGTTATCAATAAAGGATGAAGTATTTACATCTCAAATCGTAGCGTTAACTAACCAGGGATTTTACGAAATCGCACCATTTTTAAAAAAAGTTTATCAACCATTATTCGAGATCCAAGCTCAAAAACTTCCTGTTAATGAAATTCTTTTAAATGAAAAAGAAACTCAACCACCCCCACATTACACAGATACAACTTTGTTAAAACTAATGGAGAGAGAGCATCTAGGAACAAAATCTACGCGCCCCACAATTATTAATATTTTAGTTGATCGCAAATTAACTTATCGAGTTGCTAAAAATCGCTTTAAAATAACTGAATGGGGTAAGTTTCTTATTAGCGAATTAATCAAAGTGTGGTTACCATTTTTAAAGCCTGAATTTACTCGATTTGTTGAAAAGTTACTCGAGGACATTAAAGAAAATAGGAAAACATTGGATAATGTGGTTACTACAGTAAAGAAAATCTTTCTCGAATTATTTGATAAATTCCGTAATGAGAAAAACGCTATAACCTTCAAATTTGATAGTGTGAAAGATGGTTTAAAAACTGCAATGCAACAAAAATCCACGCAAAAAAAGTTTCCTCAAACTATTTCTAAATGCCCAACTTGTAAAATTAATCCCATGACATTAGTCTCGACTTCACAAAAAAAAAGGTTCCTTGCATGTTCTGATAGAAGTTGTAAGACCTTCCTTTCAGTTCCAAAAGCTGGAAGGATTACCATATTAAAATCTACGACTTGCTTAAAGTGCGGTTTTAATGTGTTCAAGATCTTAAAAAAGAATAAAAATAAAAGTACTGTTTATTATATTTGTCCGAGATGTTGGAGCGATAGTTTTAAAGAGGGAATTAATGGTTTCTGTTCTACTTGCGAAAATTTTCAAATCTCTAAAGAGCAGTGCATAAAAAGAAATTAAAAAAAGGATAATAATTAGAAATTAGTCCATTTTAAACCTATATTTATTATATGCCGCTCGAGAAAGTCCAACGTAATTATCTGAAATTCTATAAGATAACTTGCCATTAATTACTTTTTTCTCGACATAATCATTCATTAAATGATGATTTAGGGAATGAATCATTGTCCCTAAGGTTACAGCACCCAGATACTTCATTTTTTGTTTAGCAACTCTTATCAAATCTAATTCAGTATGCCAATTCCCGTCAAGTAGAGATATCAAAATTTCATTTTTTACAGGAGTTTTAATGTCTTTTATTTTATTAAACAATTGAGAATAATTCGGTTTATAATATTTTTTTAGAATTTGACTTTGTTCAAAACTAGTATTTTGAGGACCTTCCATTTTTTAACACTCTTCCTTAGTTAAAGTTCTACTAAAATATAATATCAGAATAATACTTTTAAACAACAGTAATACGGAAGTAATATTACAATGATACTCTTGAAAAAGAGATGCTTGAACTTTAAACGAGAATTCATAAAATATCTTCAGGAATACCTTCATTAAAATATTTTGCTCTGGTTATCCAATTCTGCTCAAATTCGGGAATCATTGCTAATATCGATCCTCCAACCCAAACTGAGAAAATTCTTTCACGGGGTGCTATTATTTTGATGATTTGATTTTTTTTTTTCCGCCTTACCAATTCCGTTTCTAATTCTTGATAGATTCGAGACTTGAGATTGGGAAACATCGAGGAACCTCCCGATAAAAAAATGTTGTTTAATAAATCTGGACGGACATCTACGTCACACATTTCAATAACATCCATAATGGCTTCTGGGAGAGAATCTTCTTCTAATTCCAATGAGGGATTAAATAACAATTCCGGAACTTCGAATCTCTCTCTAGCTAAAGAAATCGTAGAGCCATCGGGTAAGGAATATTCTTTTTCGTATTGTTCAACTCTCTTCAAATCTTCTTTGTAATCAAGGGAAACAAAACATGCTTTTTCCTTTAAAGCTCTAACGAGTTCTCTTCTTATTGAAGAATCAGTTGAATACCCTTTTGCTCCCAATATTTTTTCCATATACTTTGTTAAACTTCTTCCTCCAATTTCAAGAATTCTAATTGCGTGATCAAGTTTATATCCCTGATAGATTGGGACTATTCTTGTTAGACTATCTCCGATCTCTACTATTAAACCTGTTTGAAATCCACCAGCATATAAAGTGAGCATAGAATCTAATACCGGATAAAAGGCATTGCATTGATAATGTTCTAGAAATAATTCAAATAGCTTTTTTATATCATTTTGAGGAAATAATGGATGGACAGCAAATAAGACATTTACCAAACTAGCGTCAACTCTTAAATTATAGAAAATATAATCAATTATTTTTTCGAACGACACCCAGTCTTGTATTATACCCTTATTAATAGGGTAAAGCACTTTGTATAAACCTATTGATTGAATCTCATCTCCTACATAATAGTCGTCTTGTCGAACCATTCCATACTCGTAATCAATTTGTCTATATTTAGGCTTTCCTACGATAGTGAAGAATACTTGACTTGGCATATCTTCACCAGCGAAACCCGCTTTTGCTGAAAACTGTCCAATGTCTAAAACGACAGTAAAATTGGCCATAACTTTCAATTAATTTTAACAAATTATTCGCTTATTTAATAAACAACAATTAATCTTTTTATATCCTAACATTTTATTATACTAACAAAAGTTTTAGTGGTGTATAAGTAGTTTCTGGTACATAGGCTTCTCCATACGAGGAATATATTTCGTTGCCCCTTAAAATCGCAGTATCTTCCGCCCACTCCATTACTCTCTCTAAAACTTCTTTCTGAGTAATGTAGGCATTATTAAATATCTCCTTTTTTTTTTCCCAAAAATCTTCGATATCTACAATAACAAAAACAGAACTCTCAATATATTGAAATTTACACGAAGGAGACTCGTAATAATACACTCCTAATGGAGTCCAGTTTCTTCCATATCCCCCATAAGCTTTACCTGTTGAACAATGGTAAATAGCTTCTCTCGAAATTAGGGATAAGTTTCGATGCACTCGATGAAAATCTGAATAATGAGGTAATAAGATAACCTGAGGTTTAGAATCCCTTATAAGGTTTGTTATCTTTGAGATTTTTTCTCGGGTTACATCCATGTTAGGAAATTCTAATTCTATAATTTCACACTTCAACAATGATTGGACTGAATCAAGCTCTTGTTTTCTTTGGTTTATGATTCTTTCTTTTTGATTACTTCTTACATATCCGCCAACACCACTTGTCGCAACTACAACGATTATCTTTGATCCTAAAGCTTGATATTTTAGAAGGGTGCCACCACAAGATATTATTTCATCATCTGGATGACCTGCAAGTACCATTATATGTTTAGGAACGACGATTGGTATATCGTTTTCGCAGATGATAGAATTGTTTTTGTCCATCTATACTAAATATTTCATAATCGATGATTAAAAATGTTTTGATTACTAATATTGAATTTCGAATGTTGTAAAGATATGAGCTAAAAAGTTATAAAAATAAGTATTAAGTAAGATATAAGGAGTTAGATACTAATCTCCTCTCATTATCTTCTTTAAACGGTTTAATTCCTCTAACATTTCATCTCGGAGAGAACTTAAACCACCTCCTGCTTGAGGTGCTGATGCCGATGGTGCTGTTGGGCTTCCAGACGGTCTGGCTGGAACAGCCGCCGTAGGTGCTGTTGGAGGTGTTGGTCTTTTAGCGAATGAGGGTACTGGGATAACCCCTGAACTAGGGGCACTAGGAGGCGTACCGCCCGTAGGAGGTAATTTTGGTGCCGGAGGTAAATTAGTTCGTTTAGGTGGTCCGCCCTTTGAGGGCGCTGTTGGAGGACCTACCATTCCAGGTCTTTTAGGTGGTCCACCTACAGTTGGTGATGCTACTGTAGCGGAAGCTGTAGGTACTCCTTGTCCGGGAGCAGTGCTAGTACTTAGTAAATTAAATAATGTGCTCGCTGCGGCAGTTTTAGCGGTGCCATCCGAAGTTGCAACAACTTTTTTAGAAGATGTACTAACAGTTTTTAATCCTGGTTCAATAGAGACATCTTTCAAATCTTTCAAAGCTTTGTTTAACGATTTTACGAAATCATTAATTCCTTTAACTGTCTCTTCTAAGTCGTCGCTTAAAGAAGTTAAACCCTTTTTCATAAAATTAACGACTCTCTCAATCTTCTTATATTCCTTTGATACCAAAGTTAGTTCAATTCCTCCAAATTATTAATCATTTTTAAAAAGAATAGTATATAGCTATAGTAGTAATTGTAATTTATTAATTTATATTTTTATTTTTTTATAATACTTGTATCATAGTTTTACCTAAATTAAATTCAACGCTTTAATATTTTTCATGGTTAAAAAAAAACTATT
>JAGXNZ010000247.1 GCA_019894655.1 Promethearchaeota archaeon
AATACCTTCAGCTGAACGGTTTGCCCAGTCTTTAGTAGGATCGGTATCGTCAATCTCTATTGTGATATTATGAGTTGCCGATGTTTTTAAGCCCTCAAGAAAGGTTATTGGGGTTGTAGCCTTTGAAAATGAAAAATTAGTGAAAACTAATCCTGCATTTATTGCGAGGATTGCTATAATAACAGAAATTAATATTGAAGTTCTTGCGTTTTTAGATTTCATTTTTTACACTTATTTTTTATTAAATAAATTTGGAATTAATAAGAACTTATGAGCGAACTTTTTATTTAAATTTATGTTCCATCTTAAAAATTTGTCTGCCTTATACGAAGATTTCTCTTTAATGAAAGATGGTCTCTTAATACTATCCATTTAAAAATTAAAAATTAAAAATAAAAGGTTTATTAAAGATATTTTACTGTCTACACCTGTTTCGCTTAAAGCCGATTAAAGCTAAAACAGATGTAGCTATAAGGATTGTTGAAATTAGAGATATCAATTCATAACCAGGTATCCCTCCCGAAGGAAGTCCAGGAGGACTTGGAGGTATCGCGACAGTGATTTCGATACAATTTGATAATGTCTTCCCGTAGCTGTTTGTTGATTCAACGATAAAATAATAAGTTCCATTAGTTAAACCAGTTAAAGGATTTATGTTTGTTATAACTCCTCCTGCAATTAATATCTCTGCACCCGTTAGGTCTGTTATAAAACTTGTATGTTGGTATATGTCGTATTCTGTAACTTCACTAGAAACAGTCCAACTTAGATTAAAGATACCATCATCATCAGGATTATCTGCATCTGAGCTTAAACTAAAACTTCCGGGTCTAAGCATGTATGTAATTTCGTTTATCCACAGCTCGATGTTATCAGCGTAAGTTGAGTCGTCTAAATCTCCTGAAAATTGGTCGATAAGATACGCGTTATATAATGTATTTCCATTGTTGCCTAAAACTATATTTGTATTGTTTTCCGTTTCTGACGCTGTATATCCTGCCAAAGCTGTAGCGTTTGGGTAAACCATTAGAAGGTCACCTTCATTACCATAGTCTTCAACTGGATCAAATCTCGCTGCCCCATAACCAATTAATGTATTAAAAATTGGATGTGCTGCGTCCCAAATATAAAGTGATGAAGTATCAGGCTGGTCTTGATCGTAAGCAAATCCTAAGCCTGCCCATAAAGGATGAGTTATATAATAATTTACCCTATAGGATGACATTATTAATCGACCACCTCCTTTGACAAAATTATGCACTTCTGTTAAAACAGATGGTACAATATCATAGATTGGATTATCTATTACAACTAATTCCCAATTGTACAAATTGAGTGATAAGTTTAGATATTCATCCTTAAAAGTTAAGTAGAAGTTAATCCCAAGTTCGTTAAGTGCGTTAGTAACCGGAGTTCGATAGTAATTTGGACTAATAGGTTCGTCAACATATACAAGAACTCCAGCGTTACCAGAAGTGAGCCAATTTACGGCATTAATAGCATATTGGAGATTATCGAAAGACATTATAGACGAATCTCGAAGCGGGGCAAGATCTGAGAATAGAAGAATACGTCCATTACCATACTCTTGTCCTGCTACGAATATATTATCTGCATCTGCACCCCAGATTGGAAACGCTTCTCCATCGTACACAATTTTTCCAGGAGCTGATGTAGAAATTTGGCTACATCCTTCCAAAGTAGGGTGAGCTACTGTATATGTTGCCGTACCAGAACCGCTTGCAGTAGTATTCATTTTAAGGTCAAAATTTACGAGTAAATCATTAACGCGTAAGTTATACTCGTTAAGTCCAGTAGTCTCACCTGTCAGTAGTAAGCTTCCACCGTTATTTATCCAGTTTGTTACAGCTGTAATCTCAGAAGCAGTAAAATTTACATTTGATAGTGCCAAAAATAGAACATCATAGGGTGCAAGATTAGAGGAGGTAAGATTGCCTATTGCTGAAGGATATAATTTATCAATTGTATAAGATCTGTTTACTAGATTATTCCTTAATATTTCATATCGAGGAGCATAATCCGCGTAAGGCAGATCCCATGCATCAATTCCGTAATATGGGAAATGAGATAAATCAAATAGAATTCTCCCTTTTGGTCGTGGGCAGAGCCAATCTAACGCATCAATTAAAATCGCATCATCCCCTAATTCTCGAGGGCTAGGTAGATGTACAACTCTACCGCCTCCTGATTGAGGATCATAAGCAACCACTGTCGCGGCATCAGGAGAACCTGGTTTAGTAGCAATTTTAACTAGTTCACTTGCGATACTCGTACCTTGTAGAGCACTCCAACTAAAAGTTGCAGATGATTGTAAGCCGTCTATAGTAAAACTGTCATTAACTGCGTATGATTTAGAAATGGGGTGCCGCATTGTAATATTTTGAACAGATGAAAATTGATATGTCCAATAAATTCCGTTACCGTCATCGCCGGCAGATTCTGGAGGGAGTATCCCTGCATAGCAAATATAGTTAAGAGCGCTATCCATGGATAATAAAGTTCCACCGCCTAACCAGTATTCTTTTACGTAATTTGTTATATTGGTTTTCGGTAAGTGATCAGCCATTATAAAGACGTCGTATCTGGCATTCTTCAGTTCGTGATTATAAATCTGGTTGGTTGTAAGAGGCGTTACTTCATATCCCGCTGCTAATAAAGCAGTTTGAATATTAGAGTAGTTATTAGTTAAAAGTGCAGCACTGGCATATGAAGGTCTTGTTACATTGGCGTCATCATAAATTGCGACTCGAACCGTTCTGGGAATAATTTGAGAACTCTTTGGTGTAATGTCACTAGTACGTAAATCTACAGAGTTAGCATTTGCTGCGAGTGGTAAGCTAAGTGCACTCAAAAGCGTTGCAAAAGTTAATAGTATTATCAAATTCTTTTTGTTAGTTTTAATTTTTATCATTGTATTTCACAATTTTAGAAATGTTTTTCACTTTTGTGATAAATTGTAAATCAATTTTATATAAAAAATGGATTTATAACGAGAATATCACGATTTATTTATATAAACTTTTCTATTCAAAGTTAGTATCCAGACTTTTACATTTTTGAAAAATGTAAGGAATGTGTAAGAAAGTCAATGGAAACAAGTTGATGTATTGCTCCACTTTTATTGAATATTAATTTTGATAACAATGATTTCAGCACAGTTTGTAGTTAAAATTATATTTTAGGAAGATATCTTACATATCATAAATTAAAATTAAAAGAATTTTCTTTATCAATTTCATATTAAATGGAGTTTATTTCTAATGTCTGAACCTTTGACTGAGTCAAAAATTAAGATTAAATTAGACAAGTATTTCCATAAAATTTTTAATCCGAGCCATATTGCTTACACGATATTTTTTTTTATTGAAGTCTTTATTTTAATTGTATTTTATTTTCTAGGTAGCACTACTTTAGGTGATATTGGGTTATTTTTAGCTACGGTTTTCTCGCTGTCATTTATTTTATTAATGTTCATAGGAGTTTCTTCCAAATTTGGGTCGTATCTTTTTTCTGAAAGCTTAGATCAATATAAAACAATAATTTTTATAGCGACATTAGGTTTAAGCTTCATTATCATTTTATTGTATTTCCTCCTTGGCCACTCCACCCAAATTCCAATTCAATTTATAGGATGGGATTATATTCTTCCAGGTTTTTATATTGTAGTTTACTTTGGATGGAACGTGGCTCAAATTTTTTTTTTGAAAACGGGTTTTGAAGAAGTTGCGTTTAAAGTTAATGATAAACTAGTATCAGATACAAATTCTAATAGAAACAAATATTTCAGCAGCATTTTTTTAATTTTAGCGATTTCAATTTCTATTTTAATTCAGTTGGGGACATATTTCGCATTCGTTCCATTTTTTGAGCCTCAACCTCCGGCAGATTCTTTAGAACCGCTAATATGGTTTAACGGGTGGAATATAGCTATGTACATTGTGATATTTATTATTTCCTATAGATTGGTATTTCTCTATATTAAAAGCGTAAAAAATGATACTCCTAACGTCTTTTCCTCAATTTTTTTTGTTTTAATATATTTAATTATCTCTTATCGATCCTTTAGTTTTATAAATTCCTTTAGGAGTGTTTCCTCCGCAGTAGGTATCGATGCATTTCGGGCGTTCGTTGACATCCTTTTAATGATCTTTACAGCTATTCTGGTTATAAATAGTTTAGGACGTAGGACTTATAAGTTTCGTATCTTTAATCCTAACAATTTAGCGTTTTTCCTTTTTGCATTTACTTTAATTTATATTGAAGGCCAAATCGTCATGATTACAGGAGCAGGCTCTATTTCTGGTACCTATACTAATCAGAGCCAAGTTAATTTAGTAAATAACTTTGTGGTATTATTGATTACGATTTTCTTTTACTGGTTCTATTCAGAATACACTTTAAAGAAGAATGGATTGATTTTAAAACAGATGTTTAATCAAGAAGAAGTTATCGAGATAGTAACTGATTTTAAGTCCTATTTGATTAACAGTGGTGCTTTAGATTCAGAAAAAATAAACGACCGGGAATTCCAAAACTTTCTCAGAAACAAAAAGTTAGATGTTGAAGGAGAAAGGATAGTTGAAAATAATAGCGTCGACGATCCAATTGACGATCAAACTGATGTTTAGCTCCACTTAATTCCTAATATTTTCGTAATTTTTAAGAATTATATCAATGGGTTCATTTGAATATATTATCTCGTTGAAAATTTTTATTATTAATTTAATAATCGCTCTTGGATTACCTTCAGCTTTTTCAAATACGTACTTTAAAACCCGCTCGTTTAACGGGTAGTATGGATTTTGGAATGCCTTAGTAAATTCGGTATTGTCAATGCTTTCATAGAACTTTCTCATTGTGCTACTGTATAACTCGTAAACGTCTTCTTCTTTGAATTCTAAAAGATAAAGTGGTTCCATTATAGATGATAACAATTCAGGGTTGGCTTCGCTATATTTTTTCTTGATATCTTTTAGGGATTCTATCGATTTTAAGGTGATAATTATTCGTAAACCTCCAATTTTCTGAAGTTGAATTATTTTATTAAATAGTTTGTCAGCGGCGATATCGTTTGGAGATACTTCGGCTCCATATAACCAGCTAGGATCGAAAATCTCTTCGACCTGTTCAGATTGTGAGCTCATAATTGAAATAATCTTTCCAAAATCGTCGATAAATAGAATTGTTCCCGATTTAGAGTTTTCAATGAGAAGTCTTAGCATTAGATACGCGTTTTTCCCTTTGTGAAGATCGTGAGTGAGATTTAACGTTGATAATTCCTTTCCATCCATTAATTCGCCGAGTAACCATCTTTCTGCTTCGATTTTCTTATATGGGTCTAATTGATGGATTGTAATTCCAATTATCACATCCATTAGCGTTTCAGGTTCTACTTCTTGATATTTTTTTAAAAGCTGCTTGAAAGCGTATTTTTGCACTTTTTCGATATCTACGACGTGAAAAAATCCAAATTTCCTTTCTAATGCTCCCCATTTATCACATAATTGATTTATAATAAACTTCAAGGGTTCTATTTCAAGATTTTCTAAAAATTCGGAATAAATACTAGAAAAAAGCTTTTTATAAACATATTCAAGCGAAATATAAATCGTATTATAATAATAAAGATTGTTTCTTAACGCCCAAAAGAGATGAGTTTTCCCTGAACCAACGCTCCCTATAATGGGAAGAATAAAGTTAGTCTTACTTTCTACAAGTTTTTTGATATTTTGAATTAAATCGACTCTCGAATTAACTAAATCTAAATCCTCCTTTATCTCGCTAGTACTAACAAATTTTTTAAAAGGATTATTCCCCCATTTGATTATGTTGAGCAATAATTCTTTTCTATTTTCGTATAGTATCATGCTTAAAAAAATCTTATAGCTTTAGTTCTTCAATCCCGAGTATAATAATATATTTAACATCAGTTAACGATTTTTTAACATTCATGTACGGCTCAAAAGAAACGAGAATATCTTCATTTTCATCGCGTCCCACGATTAAACAATCGTAGAATACGGGATCAATTCTTTCATCAATTACAACTCTATCAGCTATGATAACCCCATTTCCTACTAAAGACACCGGGTTCTTGAGCATTTCTTCTCTAAAAAACTCCAGATGATTGATTCCATATTCATCGTCGTCTAAATACAGGGCAGCAGTGTTTAACTTATTTAAAGTATAAGGAAAAGCGTCGGAAAATTGACCTTCGTCGTAAATTTGCATGATATTTTCTGATATTAGAATTGAGTATTCTATCGATTCAAAATCCTCGTACCATTGCGCCTCTATCTTTCGAGAAAATGCTAATTTTTTATCGTAAATTAATTCGAATCCAACCCTAAGACCATTTTTAATGAAAATACCCTCTGAATCAGATATTCTTAAGTTGTCTGAAAAAATAATGGAATCGTTATCATCCTTGCATCGGGTAATTATCGAACCTTGGAAATCTCCTTCTAAATTTATGCCTTTTATAGAATCGTATATGATAACATTGTCGGTATTACTCATAATTAGCACTGAATCAAGTTAGCTTTACTATAATACGAAAGATAGGATTGTATATATAAATATAATACTATATAATTATTAAGTAGAATGGGTTCAATTACTCTATCCAATAAAATAGGTGAACTGTCTAAGGAAAATTTGCTTCAGAGAGCAAAAGAATACATTTTTTCATCGGGATTAAATGACGGCGCTTCGAAACTGTGCAAAGCAAACATGAAATATGGTTTAGCTCAATTCCATCTTATTCAAGAAAAACATGGTTTTGAACCTAAAGCAACCTTTATTTCATCTCCTGATGAGACGATTTCAAGAAACAATTTCCGTTGGAATTCAGGATTAGGATATGGTGGAAGATTAAATTGGGGAGATGGGCATGATAAATTAATATTTTTAAATGTGAAGCCTAATTGTTGTGGATTACTAGTCGGAGGATTAGAGGAATTACCTGATCCATACGATATCATAAAAAAAATAGACAATGTAAAAAGTACCGAACTATATTATGATAATGTTCTAATTAATTGGGATTTTGGTGTTTCTAATCACTTTATTAATTGTTTTGAAACAAAAAACCTATCTGATACCAATTTCCCTCCGTATATGTTCATGATTCATGGTTCAGCTCCTGAATTTCGCGACGACAAGCACGGAATTGGTTTATATATTGACACTTCGAAAACATTACAAGAACTTGCTATTGAAGAACAAACGTTATTTGGAAAACAATATATATTATTGGACACTGCTGCGAGAGAATATCTTGAATTTAATAAAAAAGCACTTCATTTTTCGAATAAAAAGAGGGAAATGATAGCTCGCAAGATTTTTAATCCTGATTACAAATTAATATGTAATACTCCACACCAATTCTTAAAAGATTTTAATAATATGTATTTAGGAAGTAATTGTACTGATATAAAAGGTGCCAACCCTCAAACTAATATTTTCCCTACGGCATTACGCGCCGATTTAGCTTGTTATCTTTTTAGAGGTAAAAAGAATTTTTCGAGAACGGCCTTAATAAACAATAATTTCTTCACAAGAGCTGAAAATTTAGAGCTTCTAGACTTATTGAGCAATGCAGATGTGCTACCACACGGTGGAGGTTATATGCTGCCAGATATAAGTAGTGTTCAAAAAGTTTTAGAGTATAAGTATCAAAGATATTTTGCGTGCGAATTAGTAAAAGATAGAAAAAAATTAAAAATTATAAGAGATGTAAAGGAGCTACAATTCGAATATAGAGGACGAGATGTTATTCTCAAATCTATTCAGTTAGAACTCGGCGAAATTATAGCCCGATTAAATCCTATATTTTCTTTAAAACTGTAATTTACTCAATTTTAGCTCCGGATGGAATATCTCTATCAGGTGTTAAGATAGACACCATCTTTCCATCTACAGCAGCAAGAAGCATCCCTTGGCTTAGTATCCCCCTCAATTTTCTCGGTTCTAAATTAGCTAATATTACGATCTTTTTACCTTTTAATTCGTCCGCTTTGTATTGTTCAGCTAAACCTGCAACTAAAATCCTCTTTTCGTCTCCTATAGCAATAGACAGTTTATATAATTTGTCTGCTTTAGGGACTTTTTCTACACTCTCTATAAGTGCTACTCTTATATCTAGTTTTTTAAAATCTTCGTACGAAACCAATTCTTTACCACCTAATTTATCTTTACTTTCTTTAATTTCTTCAAGTTTACTTTTAATTTCGCTAATGTCGAGTTTTTGGAAGAGAGGTTCTGGTCTTTTAATTTTTTGTCCTTCTTTTACAGAGTTCTCGTTAATCGTATCCCATTTCAAATCGTTCGATGTAGGGATATTTAAATAGGACATTATCTTTTCCGCAGTTCCTGGAATAAATGGACTTAATAAAACACCAAACGCGTAAACTGCTTGAGCGCAAATATTAAAAACATGGCCCGCAGCATTTTTATCTGATTTAATTAAATGCCAGGGGGCTTTACTATTAAGATAAACATTCCCTTCTTTTCCAAAATTAACAATATCTCTTAAAGCTTTTCTTAACTTAAAATTACTTATATTTTCACCAATGGCAAACCCAATTTTATTTATGAGTTCGATAAAATTTTTGTCAACATCATCGTACTCTATCTTCTCGGGTATAACTCCATTGAATTGCTTGTCAATGAAAGTTAAAGTTCTATGAATAAAATTTCCTATGTTATCGTTTAAAATTTTAATATTATTTTCAAACTCTGACCATAAAAACGAGGTATCACTCGTCTCTGGGCGATTATATACTAAAGTAAAGCGCCAATAATCCAAAGGTGCCAATTTTAGAGCATCATCGATCCAGATTCCAATTCCTCTGGATTTAGAGAACTTGTCGTTTTCGTACATTAAAAACTCTGTGGAAGATACATTGTAAGGAAGTATTAATTTCTCGCCATCGCTTTTATCTTCGTTGAAAGCTAAAAGTAAACCGGGAAATATGATAAGATGAAAAATTATATTATCTTTTCCAATAAAGAAGACTGTTTTTGTATTAGGATCTGTCCAAAAATATTCAAACTTTTTTGGATCTTTAACGATGTTTTCGGCCCACTCTTTTACAGCGGATA
>JAGXNZ010000248.1 GCA_019894655.1 Promethearchaeota archaeon
AAAATTTTCCCTATGACTAATACATCTAAGGCAAATCGAGCAGCATAGATTGCGCAACCTATCGCAGTCGGTCCACCGCCTAAAACAATAAGATCATATGTCTTTTCTGGGTCGATGTCCTCCATTTCAATATTGAACATTCTTTAATCCACCTTATATATTATATTTACTAGTTATATTTTTTAATTCATAAAGTCTTACTTAAAAGTTCATTTAAAAGCTCTTCAGCAGTTATATCGCCTATTAGCTTTTTATCATCCTTGAGGATTAAAGTTGGAACAGTTGCAACACCATATTGTTCACTAATCTCAGGAAAAGCCATTATGTCAATAACAATTGTTTTCATTTTACCTTTTGAGGCTAAAGCGAACTGACTGCAAATTGATATGACAGTGGAACAGTAAGCGCAATAATCAGTAATTAATACTTTTATAACTGTAGGAGCGATGTTATTCAGATTCTCTCTTATAGTAGTTTCATAATAATTAGGAGTTCCAGTAAGCACCATTAATGCCTGTACAAATGGTTGAATTTTTGCTGCCGTAGGTACAGCTAAATAACGAATTATTACTTGGTCGTTATCATTTGTCATTAAAATCGTAGGTGCTTGTTGAATTTCATACTTTTTAACAAGATCAGAATTAGTCTCAAACCTATATTCTTCTATTTTAAGCAAGCCACTAGAGGCTTTCTGATAGATGTTCATAACCTCCATCATTTTTACAGATAATTGCAGATTCTTTGAAGTGGTAAAAATTTTCAAGATTACTGGCTTATTTAGCTTTTTAATCTCTTCACGAATCATTCTATTATAAATATATGATATAGGCAATTTATTCACATCTTTACTATGTTAGTTCAAGGTTCAATATACTCTCATTCGGTATAAAAATAAATGAAATAAAAAATCTTCCTAAAAGATTTAATAATTAACTATATGATGTTGACTTTTAAACTGTATTTTATATTAGTATTGTACCCTTATATTTCCCCCGATAAGCGCACGTAGTATTTCATTTGCCCCAACCATTCCAACTAAGGTTTTCTTATCGTTTATAATAGTATAAGGCACTCCCGAAGCGTCATAATATTGTCCAATGTCTGGATTCGCCATAATATCAACGATTATGGATCTTATCTTCCCTTCAGATGCAAGCGCAAATTGGGAGACTGTAGATACAACACTAGGACAATAAGGACATGTTTCTGTTATCATTACTTTAATAGTCGATGGTTGAATACGATCGAGATTTTGTTTTATTGTGGCTTCGTAATAGTTCGGTGCTCCTGCAAATGTAAACAATGATTGGACAAACGGTTGGATTTCACCGCCTCGTGGAGCTGCTAAATAGCGTATTAATTCTCTACCGTCGTCATTAATAAATAAAATGGTTGGTACACGCTGAATATCATAACGTTTTGCGAACTCGGGATTATTATCTATTGATAATTCTTCTATTGTTAACATTCCATTCGAGTTTTCTTCATAGATTCTCAATAGTGCCATAAATTGTCCACAATCCATGCAGGCTCTAACTTTTCCCCCATCTGCTTCTGTCCTTTGCGATGTGAAAACCTTTAACTTTACAGGTTTAGTAAGTTTAGCCATCTCTTTTTTAATAATTTCCTTATATTTATCATCCTGAGACAAGTTTATAACACCTCTTAGTATATAGATTATGCATACATTCCTCCAAAATCTCTTTGACCTTTTGTTAATTTATCTAACAAATCCTGTGGTGTAAACATTCCAACAATTCTTTCACTCTCGTTTACAACAGTAAGTGGAACCCCTTGAACATCATACTTTTTTGCGATATCGGGATTTAAATTGACATCGATAACTTCTGCTGTAATCTTCCCTTTAGAAACGATAGCAAATAAAGTTAACACTGGAACTGTCGCTGGACAATATGGACAAGTTGGGGTTATGAAAATTTTCATATTTGAGTTATCGATTTTTTTAAGATGAGTTAGAATTTGATCAGCATAATAAGGTCTAACGCCCGAAAAATATTGAATGCTATTTAGAAAGGGTACAAATTCAGATCCAGTAGGGTGCGCTGAATAGCGGATTATTTCCTTATCATCTTCATTAACGAATAGAATAGCCGGGATTCGTGTAACATCGTATTTTTTTGCTTCTTCTTGATTTTCTTCAATAGATATCTCTTCGATACCTAACTTACCGTTAGATAGTTCTTCAAGGGTTTTTAACAAAGTATAAGCACCCTCACATGACATACACGCCCTTTTTCGTGAGCCGTCTTCCTGAGTTTTAAAATCGGTAAATAATTTCAACACAACCTTACCTTTTAATTTGGTCATTTCTCTCTTAACATTATCTAGTTCATTCGCGGAAAATAACATCTAATCACCAATTAAATTTCTTTCTATTGTGAGTATTTGAATTTGCTCTTAAATTTTTTATTCGTTTAATTTATAAAAATCTTCATATTTAATCGATTTAAGGAAAATTTTTTCTACCTTTAATTCTTTCCTTCAAGGCATCCACCTAAAGTTTGGAATTGAGAACCCTTATTAAAAATATGGTTTAAGATTTAAAAGCTTTTAAGGCAGATGAAATATATTTAGGTTTTAAGAAAATATCAAATTCATAATGAATTTTTTATAGAAAAGCTTATTCAAACTATTATAGAATTAATTTGCAGAGAATAAATAGATGATCGACGGGCTATTAATAATTAATGACTCTGGAGCGCTACTATATAATTGGCACCCAGAAAACTACAAGGGAGACGGAAAAGACGACTTATTTAGTGGTTTTTTAACAGCAATAAACAGTTTTGCAACGGTAGAGAGAGGTGAAGATATTAAATCTCTAAAGCTTAAGGAAACCAGTCTCATTTTCGAAAAATACGATGAGCTTGTACAAAAATTAACATTTGTTATAACCACTAAAAAAAAAGCTATTGAGATATAACTTTTTATTTTAATCTTTTTTTATTTTAACACCAGTTCTTTGAACTCCTACTTCTTTATTTGCAGGAATGGGAGTACCACAATTGTCTTTTTTTGTCTCACTAGCCTTAAAAGCTTTGTCTAATTCGTCTTCCAACTCTTCATCTGTTAATTCTTTATTTGGCATATAATATTAAGAGAACTCGGAATATTTAAGGCTTTTTTTTATAAATAATTGATATTAACTTAATGAAAATTTATGCTTATTGCTGTAAATGATAAAAATAGGATAATAAAATTATAATTTTATTTATTAAAATGTTCTAAAACTGCATTCTCCTTTTCTATAGGTCTTCTTTCTGGAACATTTACATAATCTGTCTTAAATATATCATAAAAATCTAACCGTAAGTATAAATTGCAATAGCAAGCTCCAAATTCCTTCACATCATCGGATGCATAATTACAAGGACAAATTAAATCTCGGTCTAAATCTCTAATTCCTGAAGCAAGACGACATGGACAAGACTGATGACCCATTGATTTTTTATTATCTACCAACCCATCAATTAAGTCATTAAAAGTATTTTGGTCCTTGTTTAGAATCCAATTGTTTTTCTGGCTAACCATTCCTACATACTCTTTCATACCATTGGTTGTTTCCATATCCATTTTAATTTCCTCCTTGATTGATTAATTCTTCATACTTTCCTGGATTATACCCCACTACAAATTCATCATCGCATACAACAAATGGGTAAGATATTCTTTCTGGCTTGTAATTTTCTCTCAAATATGTTAAAACTTTTGATTTTTCGCTTGGGTCAATTTTATCAATATCCACATAACGGTATTTAATACCCCTGTCATTTAGAAAAGATTTGCATTTCTTACACCACATGCAGGTCGATAATGTGAAAATCGTCCATTGCTGGGAATCTTTTTCTCCAACAACACTTTGAGTTAATTTCTCAATAAATTCTGGGAACATATCATTCACTTTTTAATTTGATAATTATTTGTTTGGAATTATAATTATTAGATTTTACTATTTCCTGTGAGATTTTCCTTCCAGTTGGGATCTATACATTCTAGGGCCTCTTCTGTCAGTTTTTTTATATCACCCTCACAAAATTCTAAAAGTAGTCCTAATTGTTCTAACGCTCTCTTATCTCCAATCTTCATTAAGCTTTCAACTATCAAAAATAGTAAACTTTTATCTTGGTCCGTGTCTTGTTTATCAAGTTCTTTTTTCAATATATCTACTATTGCCATAGTTGCTTTTGCATCTTTAATTTCGCCCATAGCTTCAATTATCCGATTAATAACAATGGGATCTTTTTCAGTCCCTAAAGCTTTTATTAATAAGTTCGAAG
>JAGXNZ010000249.1 GCA_019894655.1 Promethearchaeota archaeon
GAGGAACTGTAAATAACGGTTCTTTATTATTTATAAAAAACAAATTAAAATATTTTAGTAAATAATAAAATGTAAATACTTAAAGTGAAATTTAACATGACCAAATCAGAAGAGGGATTAAAATCAGCATTTGCTGGTGAATCCCAAGCCAATAGGAAGTACTTAGCTTTTTCGAAAAAAGCTGAACAAGAAGGTTTTCCCGGCATAGCACGCTTATTCCACGCTGCTGCCGCTGCCGAAACGGTGCACGCACATAATCACCTGCGAGTCTTAGGAGGCATCAAATCAACCGCTGAAAACTTGAAGGAAGCAATTGAGGGGGAATTTTATGAGTTTACAAACATGTATCCAGAATTCATCGAACACGCAAAAAATGATGGAAACGAGAGTGCCCAACGTTCTTTTAATTACGCTAATGAAGTAGAAAAAGTCCACCATGAATTGTATAAAAAAGCATTAGAATTATTGGAAAAGGGGAAGGATTTAGAAATCAAACCAATGTATGTCTGCTCTGTTTGCGGATATACTCATGAAGGAGACCCTCCAGATACTTGTCCTGTCTGTAATTCACCTAAAAAAGTTTTTAATAAAATCGATTAGAAACTTATCTTTTTTTTTTTAAATCGTCCAGGGTTTATAACCATCCTGTATTTTATGGAAATAATTATCAATTGAGAATCCCAATTCCTTTTCAACCCTTCGCAACGCCCCCATAGTTGCTCCATTACTGTAGTATCGTAAGAGCAATTCGGAAATAGAAGAATCGCCTAAGGAGATAAGAGTCTGTAATCTAGCAGCATTGATTGTTCTTTTGGGGTTTTTAAATTTAATTTTAATTGAAGTAAGTCTTTTTAATTCATTTTCTAACGTTTTAAATCTGTCTAATAATATATTTAGATTTTCAGATAAATAATAATAGCATTTATTCTCATACGGTGTGTTTAACTTGGGAATAAATGGGTTAATATTTACTCTTAGTTGATTTCTAGTAAACCCTAACTTTTCAATAGAGTTTAAGAGAGTGACTATTTCTAAAATGTCGTAATCAGTTTCACCGGGTAATCCTATTAAAAAATAAAATTTAATATTTTTAATTTTGGACTTATGAATCATCTCTATTGCGTGTAAAATTGAATCGTTAGAAACTTTTTTGTTTAAGTCAAATCTTAACGAATCATTACCGGTTTCAGGAGCTATTGTAATAGTTTTTATATCGCTTCGCTCAAGGATTTGAATAATTTTGGGTGTAATATGTTCAATTCTTAATGAAGGTATGCTAAAGTGTTTACCCGAATTAAGTATAAACTCACAGATTTCAGAAAATCTGGGATGCGAAGAGATACATGAACCTATAAGGCTAAATTTTTCAAAATTTGAATATTTCAACCCATTATTAATTGATTTGATAATTTCATCGAAGCTTTTATTTCTGAAAGGATAGTTATGAAAAGAAGATAAACAAAACTTGCAGCGAAAAGGACACCCCCTATTTATTTCAATAAAATAGTTTTCTTCAAAAATTTTTTTATTATTATCACTTTTAGATAATAGTTGGTATACTGGGGTGGGTGATTGATTCAAATTTTTCAATACTGTGCGATTTGTAGGATTATCTAAACTTGGGATGTAGATACCTTCAATTTTTGTAACTTTGTTAAAAAAATCCTCATTTGTAGAATTTCTAGATTTAAAATCCAAGAATTTTTCAAAAAAATCATTCAGGTTTGGTTCTGCATCTCCAATAAAAAAAAGATCAAACACTTTACTAAGAGGTAAAGGATTAGAAGTTATAGCGGGACCACCACCTATTACTAAAGGATAGTTTCGTGATACATCCTTTAATCGTGTTTCAGATTCTAGAGGAATTTGCGCTTTCTCCAAAATCCATAAAATGTTTTTGAAATCGTTTTCATAATGAACAGAAAATCCTAGAATATCAAATTCTGTCGGTAAAAATCTATTTTCAATGCTTCGAATGCGATTTATCGAGGAATTGTCATCAGACGCGGGATACTTTACGTTTTCTGGAAGGAAAAATCGTTCACAAGCATAACCTGGATTTGAGTTTATCATAAAGTAAAGCAATCTAATAGAATAGGAGGACATACCCATTTTATATGTATTTGGGTATATTAATCCGAATGTTAGATCAATTTTTCTCCAATCTTTGATAATTAGGTTTTCTTCAAACATACAGGATTTACCATGATTCGTCAAAACGATCAATTATCATGAATCTAACTCAAATTCTTTTATTAATTTTTTAACTTCTTCTACAATTAAAGGTAAAACTCTCCCAATTTTATGATTAATTACAACTTCTGCTTTTTCATCTAAGTCTGTTGGCTGATCATTTACGATTATTAATTTTCCCTTTTCTCTCAAAGTATATAAGGGTAAATCACACACAGGAGCAACTAAAAGAGAGGACCCGGCAATTAACATTACATCTGCTTTCTGAGCTAAAGCTTGAGACTGGTACTTCTCGAACCGAGGCAGACCTTCACCAAACAATACAACCGAGGGTTTGAGGGGGGCAGCGCAATAATCACAGCTGGGACCATTTTTCTTCTCTCTTTTTAACTTTCGTAAAACTTGATCTTTTGTATATGATGCTCTACATCCTAAGCAGCTAAACCTATAGATATTTCCGTGAACTTCATAAACTATTACAGAACCTGCCTTTTGATGGAGTTCATCTACATTTTGAGTAATAACCGCTTTTATTATATCCAAATTTTCGAGTTCCGCAAGAGCGTAATGTCCAAGATTTGGTTTTGCTTTGAATAGATTTGGAGCAATCTTTCGAGCCATTTCCCAGAATTTAGCAGGATTTTTAAGAAAGGATTGTATGTTCCCATAAATTTCTGCTTTATATTTTTCCCAAATACCTCCCTCGCTTCTGAAATCAGGAATCCCTGATTCTGTAGAGATACCTGCACCAGTTAACGCTATTGCTTCTTTTGAATTAAAAAGTAAATTTGCTGCTTGCTGGATTTTCTTTTTTTCAAGTAGATTAATAATTTTCATATACTATGGTTAAAATTACTAGATTAAGAATTGAGTATCTATACAATACTCTAATAGCTTGATTATTTTTATTATATTTTTAGAAATTATTAAAAGTTAATTGTTATAAACGTACAGAAAAACTAAAAAATTACTAAAATTAAAATATATCTTTTATTACTTCTATTTAAACTTAGGTTAAACAAAAAGAATTTAATTTTTCATTAATATAAATTCTTCAAGGGATATTTTAAGTATTTAACGATTATTTTTTTTGATAATGATTACTGGTTTCTCTATAATCTTAGATGATGACGTGTTATACATTTCAAATGAAAATAAGTATCCCGTATTTGAAATCGTATTATTTGTAAAGAAATTAATAAGCAGCCTTAATCCTAAAAATTACTGGCGTTTAACTGAAATCTATTTCGAAGGAGAGACTGGTAAAGAACGAATGATAATAAAACACAATGTCACTGAGAATGATCAAAACCTCTTTTTTTGTATTACAGGTGATTTCCTTTCGAACTCTGAAGAAGTCGCTAAGCTAATGGCAGAATATTACGAAAAAGTTACAGTAAACTATGAGACGGTAGAAATAATTCAAAAAGCCTCAAAACATTCGGAATTTTCAAAAATTATCAAGCTCATTACTGCTTATCTCTGGGATAAATATAGAGAGCCATTGGAAGATGAAGATATAGAGTTACATTGCTCTGATATGGAAAATAAGATCATTTATTGCGGGATTTCTTCTCAAGGATTGCCAATTATTTCACAATTATACGACAAGACGCTTCTATACAACTTTCACAGAGAAATCACGAATGAAAATATAGAATTGTTTAGCTCAAATATTTCAGCTAAATTAGCCACGATAGCTATGAATACTCAGATAAGAGCTAAAACTAATATTAAAGAAGTTCATTTTGATGATTTAGGGGATAATGGATGCAAAAAATTAATTCTTTATAGTAACATTAACGATTACTCCTTAGATTTCATTGCATCAGGGGATTTCGTTAAAATAAAAGAAATTTTCAAACAATTGGAAGATACTGTCTCACAGGAACAAGTTTTAAGAAACGAGTTCATGGGTGATTTAAAACCTTATAAATTTTTAAAAACTCATCTCGAAGATATGATCCTTCAATTTGATCAATAATTCCTAAATAATATGTGTCTTTCTTATCTTTGTGAACACTGTTATACTAACGTCAGGAAAAAGTAAACGGCTAAATCCTTTAACACTCTCGATGCCAAAACACTTGTAAACGAAGATTTTTCGTTAAATACTATATACTACCAAAATGAAAACGATATAATAAAAAAACCTAGAAAAACGTGATAAAATTAGATTAAAAAACCCTAACAATTATACTAATAGTTATTATTTTGTCGATTATTCAGACGCTTCTTCTTTAGTTTTGTCTGAATCATGTGAAATATCTTTTGTGGGAGATTTTTGTGTCCTAGATGTTTTAGTATTAGTGAGTTTCTTTACATTTATTCGTTCTGTTCTTTTTATGTCGCTTTTTCGAGATCGCTTGACATCAACTTCGACTAATTCAAAGTCTTCATCTTTGGTTACGAATACTTTATCCTCTCCCCCCTCTGGAGCGCTTATCAATTTACACTTAATGATTGAGCAATTCGATAGTGGATAAATTGTTTTAGCTATTCTGATGATTTGATTGGTAAACTCTGAATAAATCATTCCAGTAATGAATTTCTCATGATTTAATGTTTTTGAGAACTCTTTCAATATTTCTCTCATGATCTTACGAATTACAATTTGTTGCGAACTTCGGGCTCTATTTAGAGTAGTGCATATAATCGTTATTCTATAGATGTAACTGTCTTTAGTAGTAAGATTAATTATGGTTTGAATCTTAGAACTTCCTCTTCCGATCAGGGATCTAACGTAATCGGTAGTATATGAATGCCCTAAAAACAAAGATTGTGCTTGTTTCGCTTCATGATTGACTTGGACTACTTTAAATTTCAATTTTAAACTTATATCTTGGTATCGGTTTGAAAAATCATATAGTAAAGTTTCAATGGTTCTACCGTTTATATTGGTGTCCATTCCGATTATTTCTCCAATCGGTTTAAAGTCGAAACTTTTTGGGGCGATGATAGTATACCAATCTTTATCTTTAAATGATACTCTCCTTAATTTTGATTTCTTTTTTTTTACTTTCTGACTCATTCCTATGTTTACCTCATCACGATTGTTCTAATAGATAAAGGATCGTATTTGAATTCACTTGGTAATATTTTCTTTTTCTTGTAATATTTAATGAGCCGATATATCTTACTTTCTGTTCTTTGCAGTCCTTTTTTTGAGTCTAAATCTTTATGGTTTGACTCCAAATGTTTTCTTAAGACAAGCGCTTTTTTTACTAAATTAGTTAAATCTTCTGGTAGAGGAGTTTCAATATCATTTTCTTTAAGAATTTGTGAAATTGATTTGCCGGTGACTACTTTCACTAAAGGGATACCATAAGAATCTCTTAACATCACACCTATTAGGGATTGAGAAAAACCCTTTCTAGCTAGTTTAATGACCTCGTTTTCTACTTCTTCAGAAGAAAGTTCTACCCACACAGGTTTTTCTAATCTAGCTGGGCGTGAACTTCCAGATTTCCCTTTCTTTCTTGAGTGCATTCGAGCCATTTTTTGCGTCCTAGTTTATGAATAATTTAATAATAGTAATTTTATTAATGAACAATATAAAGAATCATGTAAATTAAAATTTTTGAATTTAATAATTAAAACCTTATTAATCTAAATATAAGCTAAATATAAGCTAAATATAATTCAATAATCTCAATAGTATTATCTGTTAGAAACGAATATGAATTTACAGATTTTTCTCTATAATATTGAACTTTTTACGACAGATCGGTGGAATTGTCAAGGCAGAGCCATCGCTAAATCTAAAATGCTTGCTGACAGCAAATCTCTCAAGCTCCTTTTCCCATATAAAACTTTCAGCGCTCCCTGTAATTGTTATGGCTTTTGTTAAAGGATTGTCATCTTCGCAAACAATTTTAAATAGATCGACTAAGGAATTTGAATTCAAACCAACCCTATCTAACTTCATTTCGAGATCCGAGGCGTGAGAAAGAAAATTTAC
>JAGXNZ010000250.1 GCA_019894655.1 Promethearchaeota archaeon
TAAAAAATTTACATCTATACCATTTGTTTCCAAAAAGGAATCCCCTTATCCTAAATTATTGTTTTTAAATGGTCAAATTCAGTTCGATTTTTAAATCAGATGTGAATTTGATTTATACCAGAACATAAAATCTTATTTATAACATAGATTATTGTTTTAAAAAGTTACATTTTTTGAATAATTATCAAAATAAAAGTACAAACAAGAATAATAAAATATCACGAAGTCTAAGAATGAATAGGAGAAGTTAAATTGCTAAGAACGCTTTCAAATTCTTTATAGTCAGGTAAGGTTTCAAGACAGATTGAGACATTTTTTAAATTTCTATTCTTCTCTAAGATGTATTTCTGAATCGTTGGAATCATTATTCCAGCGCAAATCTTTGCGTTAAACCCCAAAACATCTATTGATATAGGAGGAAATGCGATTGAAGAAATTCCTTCTTTATCAGCAAGAAATAATGAATTCCAAGTTGCTAACATCAATTTTTTTTGATCGTGGCCTGCTCTCACGTGAAATATAAAATTGGCATTCAAATTACCGCCAGATGTGATTACTACTTTTCCAATTGGAACATTAGATATTTTGCTTATAATTTGATTACATTCTACTTGTATTGTATGTCCCGCTTCTTTTAGTACCTTGCATCGCAAAGTACCACTTGGCAAAAGGCGACTGTTTGTAGGAATTACAATTGCATTGTATTGCGCATTGATTAAATCGCCGACGAATATCTCAATCACTGTGTTATTAATCGTTATTTGGTTCATAAATAGAATTCTAAGAATATTTGTATATTTTTTCAAATAGTGTTAGAAATTTTAAATATTACGACTTATTAGATAAGATATTTTACAGAAGTGTAAGCAATCTCTAAAAATTGATTAGAATACCGTTTTCTTATTTAATTTAGCTGATTAATCTTTTTAACCTTCTGAACGAGAAGTTCGACATTTCTTTCTACTATTTCGAGAATCTCGAAATATCTTTTTCTGCCAGTTTTGTAAGGGTCTGGAATATTAAGGTCTTTTTTTTCCGTACCATTGAACTCTTTTAAAGTAAATAACTTATCCTTCAAATATTCTTTCATATCCTTAAAATTATTTCGGATCTTTGTTAATTGGTATCTTTCCATTCCAATAATAAGATCCTGTTTCTCTATCAACGATCGAGTAATAGCTTTCGGTCTAAAATCTTCCATCTCAATTCCTTTGGATGTAATGTAATCAATAGTTTCTAACTGAGCATGGTCGAAAGCAATATGCCAACCAGCAGAATCGAATATTACTTCGTTTAGATCGTATTTTTTAGCGTAATAATCTGCCAATTTCTCAGCCGCTGGAGTTCGGCATGTGTTTGCATAACAAATAAACAGAATTCTTCTTATCATCTATAAGATGCTCTTTTTAGATCGTTAAGGTTTTAATTGATTAATCTGTCTTATCTTATTTATCATTTTTTCGATATTTTCATCAATGATTCTAAGAACTTTTTTGTAAGTATTAGAACTCGCGTAATATGGATCGATGATATCTAATTCTTCTGTTTCTCCGTTAAACTCTCTTAGAGTGAATGTCTTTTTATCGATGTCAACAATCCCGGGATAGTTATCTCTTATTTCTTGAACGTGCGATACTTCCATTGTTATAATTAAATCTTGTTTTTCAAGCAATTTACGATTAATAATTTGAGGGTGAAAGTCAGAATGGTTTATACCTTTAGCATTTAAATATTCTTGAGATTCGGGTTGCATGTCTGAAAAAGCATTTATGAAACCAGCGCTCTCAAAAATTAAATCAGCACCTTTTTTATTAGTATAGTATCGTGCTAAATATTCAGCAGCAGGGCTTCTTGCCGTATTCCCTAAACAAACAAGTAGTATTTTTGAAATTTTCTTCATTGTTTAACACCTATTCCGATTTATTTATTTCGATAATTTTTTCTATGGACATAATTATACCATTTTCAATTCTTTTTAGTATTTCATTGTACTCATTTTCCTCTAAATAAAAAGGATCTTCTATTTCTACATTTTCAGTTTCTCCTGCAAATTTCAATAATAAAAACAGTTTACCCTCTAAGTCTTTAACATTTCTAAACTTCCTTTTTAATTTACGGATATGATACTTCTCTTCGAAGGCTAAAATAAGGTCTTGCTTATGTAATAATTCTCCGCTAGCATCTTTAGCTTGAAAATCGTCCATTTTAATCCCCTTAACATTAAGATATTTTAATGTACCTTGTTGAGGTTGCTCATAATAATGGTAAATTCCAGCAGAATCAAAATTAAGCTCCTTTATCTCATTAGCATATGTAGTCTTTTGAAGCCACTTTGAAAAATATTCAGCAAAGGGACTTCGACAAGTATTACCGCTGCAAATGTATAATACATTTATTATTTTTGTCATTTATTTAAGAATTGCTACACAAAATTGTGGATAACCATCTAAATTTTAAACAACTTTAAATTAATGGTAAATTAGGTGTAGAAATGTAAATTCTTAAAAAAAAATTACGATTAAGTACTTACAAATAAGGGTAAATAGGATTGCGTATTGGCATAATTTTTCTCGAAACATTCCGCCGATAAGTAGTAACTTCAAAAACAATAACAAATTTTCTTTAATAATTATTTGGTCACGATCTCATAATAAATACTTTAATAATTGAATTAGGCAGTCTTTTGAATACTAAAACAGATTTTCTTGTCATTGGTAGTGGTATCGCTGGATTAACATTGGCAAAAAAACTAGCGCATCTATCACCAGAAGACAATATATTACTGATTACGAAAGAAAAATTAGAAGAAGGAAGCACATTTTATGCTCAGGGAGGTATAGCGTGTGTTTGGAATGATAGTGATAACTTTGAGAAACACATTCAAGACACTTTAAGTGCTGGAGATGGACTTTGTAACGAGAAAGTAGTAAGAAAAATTTTAACTCAAGCGCCGGAAAGAATAAACGAATTAATTGAAATCGGGGTTCAGTTCAAGAGAAATAGTGATGGAAAATATGACCTTGGTAAAGAAGGAGGGCACTCGGAAAGAAGAATTCTGCACGTGAATGACCAAACAGGACAAAGTATTGAAAAGAAACTTATAGCTAATGTAAAAAAAATAAAGAATTTAGAAATAAAAGAACACTGGTGTGCGATTAATCTATATGCTAAGAATTACAAATGTTATGGAGCTTACGTATTAGATCAGGAAAGCGGGATCATTCACAATATTGCTGCGAAAGCAACAATATTAGCAACAGGTGGCGCAGGTAAGATATATCTTTATACAACTAACCCAGATATAGCGTCAGGAGATGGAATAGCAATGGCATATCGAGCTGGAGCGACTATATCAAACATGGAATTCTATCAATTCCATCCTACTTGCCTTTACCATCCGTATGCTAAATCTTTTTTGATTACAGAGGCGATGCGAGGAGAAGGAGCAATTTTGAAAAATGTTCGAGGCAGAGAGTTTATGCAAGACTACCATCCTTCGAAAGAATTAGCCCCAAGAGATATTGTTTCAAGAGCAATAGACTCAGAACTAAAAAAGACGGGAGATGATTATGTATATTTAGACATTGCGTCATACAAATCACCAAGTTTTATCAAAAGCCATTTCCCTGGAGTATACGAAACATGCCTAAAGTTTAATATTGACATAACAAAAGACGCTATACCAGTCGTCCCTGCGGCTCACTATTGTTGCGGTGGCGTAATGGCAGGAGTTAATGGATCTACAGGAGTAAAGAATCTATTTGTTATAGGAGAATCAGCTTGCACGGGTCTTCACGGTGCAAATCGCTTGGCAAGTAATTCGCTGCTTGAAGGAGTAGTTGGCGCTCATGAATGTGCCGAAACATTAGCATTATTATCTTCTGATTTAAAAATTAAAGAATTTGAGCAATGGGAACCAGGTCACGCAGTTCCATCTACAGAAGCGGTTATTATTACGCAAAACTGGGATGAAGTAAGAAGATTTATGTGGAATTATGTAGGAATAGTCCGCACTGATAAGCGGCTTCAACGCGCTAAAAAAAGGATTAATATGTTGCAAGACGAAATCAATCAATATTATTGGGACTTTAAAATAGAAAAGAATCTCGTTGAGCTTAGAAATTTAGTTACAGTGGCAAAAATTATAATTGTAAGTGCTATCTCACGTAAAGAAAGTCGAGGAATTCATTATAATTTAGATCACCCAGATAAATCTGAATTAAGTAGAGCTACAATCATAAAAAGACCTTGGTGATTTAATTCTAAACCATCAGAAGTATAATTTTATATTTCTACTGTCATTTACTATCAATAACTTAAGTACCATCCAAATTGTATTATTATTATGTCAAACTTAGGAAAGAGTATTAGACTTGAGAGATTATTTGATCGGAAAAGTAAAAAAACTATCATGATCCCTATGGATCATGGTTTAACTTTGGGAACTATTAAGGGATTGGAAAATCTAGCCAATATGGTTGATAAAGTTGCTTTAGGAGGCGCTAACGCTGTAATTGAACACTCTGGCATGGTTGGAGCGGGTCACAGACAATATGGAAAGGATGTTGGATTAATTATTCATCTATCTGGGGCAACTAGCTTGGCACCTGATCCGAATAAAAAAGTAATTGTATGTTCTGTAGAACGAGCTTTAAAAATGGGTGCTGATGGAGTTTCGATTCATATCAATATAGGAGCAGACGAAGAACCAGAAATGCTTCAGGATGCTCAACGAATAATTGAATCCTCAAGAGAATGGGGTGTTCCTTTGTTGGCAATGTTGTATCCGCGGGGGAAAAAAATAAATGACGAGAATGCTCCAGAAGTTGTAAATATCGCAGTGAGAGCCGGTGCGGAACTAGGGGCGGATATTGTTAAAACAAACTACACGGGAGATATAGATTCCTTCAAATATATTGTAAAGAGCGTTGATGTCCCCGTTATTATAGCCGGTGGTCCTAAAACAGAAACAATTCCTGATTTATTTCAAGTAGTCCATGATTCAATACAAGCGGGAGGCGCGGGTGTTGCATTTGGAAGAAACGTATTCCAAGCAAAAGACCCTACCAAAATTGTTAGTGCTCTTTCTAAAATTGTGCATCTTAATTACACTGTTGAGGAAGTCTTAAAAGATTATTGAATAGAGACGGAATTTTTAAATAATGACTGAAGAAAAAACTGTTTCCTATCCTTATTTGTTAAAACGAGCACTAAAAGTATCAATTGAAGTTATGATTGTATTAATACTATTATTTTTCTTACCAGAAATTATACGCTTAATCCAGTTATTATATGGTTTTTAAGAGGGGTTCAAAGGATTTTTCTATTATTTCACATAGCAGTTCCACTGATAGTCTTTGAACTGCCATTAATTAAAAAGAGATTCGAGTTTAATAGACTTGCTCTAATTATTGGTTCATTATTTCCGGATATTATCGATAAATCGATGTTATTCTTAAACCTTGGTTCTGGTAGAGGAATCTCACATACCATCTTATTTACCATATTATGTTTTATCATCATACATGTGGTAACAAAGAGAAAAAAGCTTATTTCTCTGCCATTTTTAATTGGTATGGTCATTCATCTATTATTAGACTTACCTGAGGTTCCATTATTCTTTCCGTTTATCCCATATGATTTCCTGATGATTGATGATCCCTTATCGCATTGGTTATACAAACTATTTAATGATCCCTTAGTTTATTTTACTGAAATTGGCGGGATTCTAATTTTATTATCTATTTTAGTCAGAAACAAACTATTTAGCGCAAAAAAGATTTGGAATTACCTCAATCGTAACATGGATTTGATAATTTTTCAAGATAAATAGAAACCATTAACCCTTTATATATATACGAATTATTTTTTATTTTTAAAGTTTAATTACTATTAATTAATCAAAAAAGATTTTATCTCATATAGAACACCTTAAATATTTACAGCTGAGAGAATTATGAGTAATCCAAGCAATTTAGAGATAATTATTGATAATAGGGAAAGAAAGCTAATGGCATTATTAGAAGAAAAACATCCTAATATTAAATTTGAAGCAAAACAGCTTGATGTTGCTGATATTGTCATTACTGAAGATGTAGCGATCGAAAGAAAAGAAGGTTTTGATTTTGTCTCTTCAATTATGGATAATCGCCTATTTGAACAATGTCTTCGCTTAAAAGAAACCTACCTTACAGCAATCCTCATCTTAGAAGGACTGAATGATAATGTATTCGAAAATACGGGAATGAAGATCGAATCCATATACGGAGCACTTGCTAAAATCGCTTATAAATCTGGAATAGATGTAATTCCCACTCGAAATTTGAGCGATACAGCGATTGTAATTGAAAGAATTGCTTATCGAGAACAGATAAAAGATAATGCTACGATCCTTTCTCGCAAAGCTCCTAAAAGCATGAGCGTAGAGGAAAGGAGAACTTTTATTGTAGAGGGTTTTGTAGATATCGGACCTAAGAAAGCAAAATCCCTTATTGAGATTTACGAGACGCCTTATCAGGTGTTTAAGGCTATAAAACACACGGAAGTTATTTATACGCGAACAGGGAATCCTAAAGGAATTCAAGGCCCTTTAAGCGATCTTTCTGGTTTTGGATGGAAATTTGTAGAAAAAAATAAGGAAATGCTCTTTGGAAAATTAAAGGAGAAAGGACCAATACAGAAAAAAATTGATGATGTTTAATTTTTAACATGATTAATAAATTAGAAAAAGGTAAAATGTAGGGTTCTTTCTGTCAAGTATCAGAATTGTTGAAGTTTTTTTTAAAATGATTATATACTTATCTCTAATAGCAATCTTTTTCTCAAGCATGGTTTATGGAGTCATTGGATTTGGAGACGCTCTTATCTTAATCCCTATAATTACACCATTAATTGGAATTAAAAATGCGGTAATTCTCGTAAATTTATGGGGTATTTTAACCGCCTTATTAAATTTCATAAAACACTATAAATTATTGGACAAAGGCTATTTTATAAGATTCTTATCGTTAGGTATACCCGCAACTATCTTTGGAACATTCTTGTTAATTGAAATTAGGCTAGAATGGATTGAACTGATTCTTGGAATCTTTATTTTTGGTTATTCGACTCTAAAACTATACCAATATTTAAAAAAAACAGAGGATATTGAGATAAAGAACCAGAGAAATACTACCTCTCCCTTAATAATAGCCGGGGGTTTTAGCTATGGACTATTAACTGCATTGATAAGCGCAGCAGGACCACTTAACGTGGCGATGCTTGAAAAAACGGGTCATTACAGAGAAAATTTTATTGGAAATTTCGCTGCTATCGGTTTTTCTCTTTCTATTGCAAGAACTCCGTTTTATTTCACAACAAATATTTTCCCTTATGATTTGCTTATACTATTTCTATTAGGATTTCCAATTATCTTTCTTGGAACCAAATTTGGGCAACAAATTACTCCTAAAATTCCTTTAAAAACATTTCAAGTAATAGTTTTTTGTTTTCTGATAATAATTGGTTTAAAATCAATTATAACATCTACTATTGGTTTGGTACTTTAAATCTTATATTGAATTTTCGAGTATTATGAATAGTGTAGTTTTATGTAATCTTGTACTGTTTTTAATTCTTCTAGGTGAGTTTCGCGGTTTCCAAAAATGTAAAATCTTACTTCTGGACCTGTGCCACTTGGTCTAAAATAAAGCGTAGAATCGGTGCTTTTAAGTCGGTAGATATCTACATTATTTACATTGTCAGATAAAGCACTCACTTTATACTCTTTTTCATTAATTGTGATTGAATTCTCGTCATTTTTCAGAAAATTATTCATAATTTTAATCTTTTGCTCGTCTATAGCTGGTATAGTTCGATTTATCCCTTTAATTGACCAGTCAATTGATTTTGAAATTTCATGACCTCTAGCAATAAGTTCTGTTATTAAGACTAAAGCTGGTACAGGATATTTATCTGCTATTATTGGAAACTTAGAATTGAATACGAAATGCCCCAAGTTGTCCTTTTTCGCGGGATTTAATACATTGAGAGTATGTCCTCCCGATTCTTCCCACATCACAATTAAAAAATTTTCATCTTCTTTCTTTTCTTTTTCTATACGTTCAGTTAGTTCTTGCTTTAATGGCTCAGCCTTGTTAATTTTTATCAACTTTTTATTCTTGTCTTCAAAATAGAGGATTGCTTTATCAACTTTTGACTGTTCTACTTCCATCCCTAACAGAAAATACAGTATTATTCCTAAATGTTTATAACCTACACCAGTCAAAATATTTATAAAACTCGTCTCATCTCCTCTCAAATCGCTTGGAATAGTCCTCACATTGATAATCTTTTTATAATAGTCATTAGCTAAAATATTATGCAAGGCAGAATAGATCTCATTTGGAATGTAAAAACAATATTTTCCATTCTGTCTTATATACAATGCAATCCTATCTCGATCTGCGTCTAAAAGTATCGCAATATTTGAAGCTTCTTTTTCCATAACGTGTTTCAATTTCTCCTCGCGAACTTCTTGTATAGGGTTAGGAGGATTAATTTCTTCGTTAATCAACACCACATCTGCTCCTAAGCGTTTAAATAAATCAACAATTCCTCTGGCTTTTCCTAGATATGGCCATATAACTATTTTTAAACCTATTAAACTTTTAAGCTCCAAAACATCATTTAATAGCCTTATAACGTAATCGTTATTAATCTGTTCAGCATCGATTTTCATAGGCATGTAAAAGGGATCGAGATTTAGTTCCTCAATGTTTAATGCAAGGTTAGAAATTTCTTTGAATAAATCTCCCGACATAGGCATTGGATAATCGATGTAAAACTTTACACCATTCCAAGACAGTTCATTATGAGACGCAGTTAATACGATTACTAATTTAATATCCTCAATTAACCCAACTGATGCGGCCCCATACGGAGAAGATAGCCTCGATTCTCCGGGAATGTCTTTCTGATGAAATACTTCGTAGCCATCGTAAGCAAATATTTGAGAACAATATTCTAATAGAATGTTTTTAGTTGGACGGTCATCTGTCACGATTAATACTTTGAGATTCTTACTATCCTTTATTTCTTTGAATTTTTGACTTATAGCTTTAAAAACGCGAAGAAATAAGAA